>SKQI01000105.1 GCA_007119095.1 Wenzhouxiangella sp.
ACCGGCACCAGGTCCGGGGAGCCGGGAAGCAGGCTTAATTCCGCGAACACCGATTCCGGCAGGCTGCCGGCCGGGTGCTCGATGCGGATGCTGTCGCGCCCGGCGATGGCTTCAGCCGCCAGGTCCAGCGACTGCACCATGACACCGCGTAGCAAGGCCACCCCGGTGACCACGGCGACGCCGGCGGCAATGCCGATCAGCGCCAGCGCCAGCTGCCCGGGATGGCGATAAAGAAAACGCCGTGAAAACTGCAGCAGGGGATTCATGCCACAGGCTGCAGAAGACCGTTGCGGAGGGTCAGCTGCTGATCGCAGAGGCTGGCTGCTTCGCGGTTGTGGGTCACCATCAACAGAGCCGATTGGCTCTGGGTAATCACCTGGTCGAACAAGGCAAGCACGCGTTCAGCGGTTGCTTCGTCCAGGCTCCCGGTAGGCTCATCGGCCAGAATCAGGTCTGGCTGATGGACCAGCGCCCGTGCGATCGCAATGCGCTGTTTCTCGCCCCCGGACAGGGCGCTGGGCATGCGATCAAGCAGCGGCGAAATGGCGAGCGTATCGATCAGTGACGCGAAATGTTCAGCGTCCTCGCGCTGCCGATTAAGCCATAACGGCAGTCTGATGTTTTCTGCGGCGGTGAGGCTGTCGATCAGGTTGAAGTCCTGAAAAACCAGTCCGATGCGTCGGGCGCGCAAATGGGTAAGATCCGGTTCGCTCAGCTGATTCAGGTCTTGACCGACCAGTCGCACGGAGCCAGCGCTCGGCGTGTCCATGCCGGCGGCCAGATGCAGCAGGGTCGTCTTGCCGCAGCCGCTGGCCCCCATGATGGCGGTGCGCTGTCGCCTTGCCAGTGACAGATCCAGACCGGCCAGGACCGTGATGGTTTCCCGACCAACCCGAAAATATCGCTCCAGCCTGATCGCCTCCAATACGATGTCAGAAGACACGTCCTGCTCCAATCAGGCCGGTCAGTAGCAGCAGGCCGATGACCGAGCTGCTGAGGTAGAGCCGCAGACGACGATACCAGCCGGGCAGGTCGTGTGATCGCCAGGGCTCATCAAGCAACAGGTGAGCACCGAATACCGCTGCCAGCCAGAAAGCTGCCCAGTGCAGGTCCAGCAGCACCGCAGGCCAGGCCGCGAGGGCGAGCAGGTTGCTGGCAACAAGGCGGAACCGGCCCGGATCAGCGGCGAGCAAGAACCGGGCCCAAAGGGTACCGGCCATGAAGGCCAGAATGATGACTGCATAAGTTGATAGCAGTCGCTGTAGCCACTCGGGGGAATCGATGGCTGCAGCCAGCGGCATGAACGCAAATGGCAGCAGACCTGCCCAGCCCAGTATGCGAACGGTGTGCATGTCTTGAGGGTTCATTGCGTGCTCCTTGTGCGCTGGGTCAATGGCGGAATTGTAACCAGCGGACGTAAAAAAAGCCCCTGACCGGGAGCCGTGGTCAGGGGCTTTACTACGTATCCGGAACGGGGGAGGGAGTCAGGGCCTTGGAGGGTCCGCTCCGAACACGATGATGATTCTCCCGGTCGCCGGTGAATCGACTGTGAACACCGTTATCCGTTCTGGATAGGCGGCAATTATCTCAAGGACGCGCACGGAACTTGGGCAGTCAGAAATGTTCTCAACCATTGCCTGGATTGCTGGCAGATTTTGCAAGCTGAGCTTGGCAAGCCGGGCACGCCTGTGGTAGACTTACCACCAACCTTGGCAAAACTGCAACGTTTCGGCAAGGTCGCAGGGCGCGAAGCGAGGTACATCACTCCGACATATTGCCCCTCCCCGACAGGGGAGGGGTTTTTTTATTGGGTAGAATCAAGGCAATACTCGAGGTATCAGGAATATGCAGGTCAACATGCTCAAAGCCAAGATCCACCGGGCTACCGTCACCCGCGTAGAGCTGGATTATGAGGGTTCATGTGCGATTGACGAAGCCTTGCTCGAAGCCTCCGGTATTCTCGAATACGAACAGATACATATCTATAACATCAACAACGGCGAGCGTTTTGTTACCTATGCCATCCGGGCGGAGCGCAACAGCGGCGTGATCAGTGTCAATGGCGCTGCCGCGCACAAGGCTTCCCCCGGAGACCTGGTCATCATCGCCGCTTACGGTGCCATGGACGAGGCGGAGCTGGCCCAGTACAGCCCGCGTCTGGTCTACCCGGATGACGCCAATCGTATCGCCCGAACGGCGGGGCACATTCCGGCCCAGGCGGCCTGATCGGGCGCTGGAGTGTTGGGAAAAAACAACACTCCTGATATGGCGGCGATGTTTGCCGCAGATGCCGGCAGGAGCCAGCATTTTTCCCTGATTGAGCAGGGCTGGTTGCTGGATTTTTCCCGCCTGCCGCTCACTCGACCGCAGCTCGAAAAAGTTGCCGGCTCAATCGAGGCGGCCGGCCTGGCCGATGCGGTCAAACGCTTGTTCGGCGGCGCCATCGTCAATCCCAGTGAACAGCGACCGGCCCTGCACATGGCCCTTCGCGCTGCCGACCCGGCATCTTTTCCAGGCGCCGATCCGGAGCAAACGCTGGCCGGCCATCGGCATCGCTTTCTCGAACTTGCCGGTGACTTCCATGGTGGGGGGGCGGGACTGACTGATCTGATCCACGTGGGTATCGGCGGCTCTGACCTGGGGCCACGACTGGTCGCTGATGCCCTGGACCACAACGATGGTTCGGTACGTGTCCACTGGCTTTCGACGGTTGATGCGCGACGCACGCAGCGCCTGCTGAACTCTCTGGATCCGTCCAGCACCGGTGTTGTCATTGCTTCAAAGTCATTCTCGACCGAGGAGACCCTGCTTCAGGCGGCAACACTGCGAGACTGGCTTGGGGATCGTTTCATCAATCAGGCCTGGGCCGCGACAGCCTCTCCGGACAGCGCGCTGGCATTCGGTCTCGCCGATGGTCACATTTTGCCGTTTCCAGACTGGACCGGCGGCCGGTTTTCATTGTGGTCGTCGGTGGGCGTCAGTGCGGCAGCCGTTATCGGCCGGGCACGCTTCGAGCAGCTGTTGCAAGGCGCTGCACAGGCCGATGCTGTTTTTTCCGGCCAAGCGCCGCTCAAGTCGCTGGCCGTGCACGTGGCCATGCTGATGCATTTTTTGCGGAGGGGGCTGGGCGCAAACACCCTCGGCGTGGTGGCATATGATCCTCGGCTCGCCCTGCTTGGTGACTACTTGCAGCAGCTGGTCATGGAAAGTCTCGGCAAAGGCGTGGATCTGGATGATGCGCCCCTGACGGAAACGACTTCACCGTTGATTTTCGGCGGTCGCGGGACCGATCTCCAGCATTCAATCTTTCAAGCGCTGCACCAGGCGCCGGATTCCCATCCGCTGCTGCTGGTTGCCGCTCTGGAGTCGGGACATGATCGTCAGGACTGGCACCGGGTTCAGCTGGCCCATTTGCTGGCACAGGCCACCGCCATGGCGCGCGGTCGAGAGGATGACCGTCCCTGTCGGCGCCTGCCAGGCAATCGACCGGTGATGACCCTCATTGCAGAGCGTCTTGACGCCCGCGCGCTCGGCTTTTTACTCGCTTCATTCGAGCACGCCGTTTTTGCCCTCTCCGTGCTTTGGCGCATAAATCCTTTCGATCAATGGGGGGTTGAGGAAGGCAAGCGTCTGGCTGCAGCCTACAAGGAGAGCTTGGCAGAATGCGGAGATCTGGACCTTGAGGCTTGGTTGACCCTCTCTGATCGCGGCATGCGTTCCTGAATAGCTGGCCTGACGACCAGCTTTCCATCGCTATTTTCGCCAGGTTCCGATGCCAGTCAGTCGAGACTGGAGATCGGTATCGTGATGATCGGAAGTCCCAGCGCATCGGTGCGTGTTCGTCCCATCAAGCGCGGGCCCCGGTCAGACAGGCCATCGCTTTCGATGTAGTAGTACATCTCTGCGACACCGTGAAACTGCTCCAGGGTGATCAGATTGATCCGGGTGGTTTCATCGACACCAGGCACGAAGCCCAGCGGCAAATAGAAACCGAGCAGGCCCTGGTCCGTCCCCAGGGCGGTATAGAAAACATTCAATCTGTTGGTTGCGATGAGATCCGGGCCCACCACCACGTCGATGCCGAAACGTTGCCGAAGTTCCACGGCTATACGCTGATCGGCATAGTCGCGGATTTCGCTGTGGCTGATGAAATGGCTTTGCAGGCTGACACGCTGATTCCGCAAGGCGGCGAAGTCCTCGTCGGGCAACTGGCTGACCAGCTCGTCTATGGCATAGGTCACCAGGCGCTGGGCCGTGGCGCCGGCCAGGTTGTCTTGCACCTGCCTGGCCGAGCAACCGGCCAATAGAGCGATACAGGCGAGCAGCCCGAGATGCCTGAGCGTGTTCCAGCCAATGCTGTTACTCGTCTTCGGCATCAACTTCTTCCCTGACAACCTCGAAGTCTCTCAAACTTACCGTGCCGCCTTCCAGCGCCCGGAAAATGCGTGTTTCCATTTCCACGATCTGGCGGAAATCCCAGGCTTCGGCGCGAAAGAACTCGTCGCCGCCTCGATTGCGACCGGAGCGATCGATAACAACGAGGTTGCCGACAAATCCCGTTCTTGATCCGGTAGCCCGCCGGCGCTCGCGTTCCATTCTGATCGCCGTGCGTTCGACCGCAACTTCATCGCCGAACTCCGGCCTGAGTTCATCCTCCAGCAGACGTCTGCCTCGTGCTTTTTGGGCGTCGGTCAGCTCCTGATACACGAGGTCGGCCATGGTGACCATTTCGGGATAACCGCGCTCGGCAGAAAGCGACAGCCAGGCCCAGGCACGTGCATGATCCTGGCGGACGCCCTCGCCGTGATAATTCATCACGCCAATATTGAACTGGGCCAGCTTGTCGGCCCAGCGGGCTGCGGCAGTGAACTTGGACTTCGCGCTCGCGAACTGTCCTGCCCGGTAAGCACGCGTGCCATCTGCAAGATAACTGTTGCCCGGCGTATGCTCCGCGTAGTTTGACCAGCCCACCAGCGACAGCCCTTCGGCTGCCAAGGCGCCGGGGACAAGGAAGCAGCCGAGCAAAAACAGGATTCGAACCGTCTTTTTCATACTTATCAACCTCCAGTCAGCGCCACAACCCGTAGTGTAACAAGACCACCGTGATTCTCCTCTGCCGCCCGCTGCGGCTTTTCTGCATAATGGCCCGCCGGACGCGGTTAAACTGGTGGATTGATGACCAGATGGGATGGAGCATGATCATGCGCAACTTGTTATTACTCACACTACTGGCGTTGATTCTTGCCGGCTGCCAGCGCGATGAAGCTGCAGAGACCGACGAAGAGGCCGGGGACGTCGTTGAAGCAGTCGAAGAAGACATGGGCGAGCTGCTCGAGGATGCGGCCGAGCAGGCCGAAGCTGCCGAGGCCGATATGGCCGACCTGCTGGATGATGCAGATGATCATGCGGAAAGTGGTGCGGAGCGGCTTTGGGAACGCGCCGAGACGCTGGCCGGGGAAGCTCGCGAACTGGCCGAGCAGGCCGCCGAGGCCGCTGAAAGCGGTAGCCGCGAGGCCTGGGAGCGCTCCCGTGAAGCCGCGGCGCGTGCTCGTGAGCGAGCGGCGCTGGCATGGGAAGAAGCCAACTCGTTGACCGAGGACGCGTGGGCCGAGACGCGAGATGGTGCCGAAGTGCTGCGCGAGAAAGCTGAACAGGCCTGGCGCAGGCTCGACGATGTCGAATTCGACGAAGATGAAGACGAAGAAAACAGCAATCAATAATCACAGCAATGACAGCGACCACGACTGACACCGTTTCCGAAAGCTACCATCCGGCCCGTATCGAACCCGATATTCAGCAGCGCTGGGAGCAACAGGCAGCCCATCGCGCCGAGCTTGGTGACGGTGACAAGTTCTACTGCCTGAGCATGTTTCCGTACCCATCCGGCAAGCTGCACATGGGGCACATGCGCAACTACACCATTGGTGACGTGATTTCGCGCTACCTGGGCATGCGCGGCCGGCATGTGCTGCAGCCCATGGGCTGGGATGCGTTTGGCCTGCCGGCGGAAAATGCGGCCATGGCCAACGGCGTGCCGCCGGCCAAGTGGACCCGCAACAACATTGCCCACATGCGCAGCCAGCTCAAGTCGCTGGGTTTTGCCCTTGACTGGGAGCGCGAGCTCGCCACCTGCGATCCGGATTATTACCGCTGGAACCAGTGGTTTTTCCTGCGTTTGCTCAAGCGCGGTATTGCCTACAAGAAAACCGGCGTGGTCAACTGGGACCCGGTCGATCAGTCCGTGCTGGCCAATGAGCAGGTCGTTGACGGGCGCGGCTGGCGTTCCGGCGCGCTGGTCGAAAAACGTGAAATCCCGATGTACTACCTGCGCATTACCGACTACGCGCAGGAGCTGCTGGACAGCATCGACCAGCTTGACGGTTGGCCGGA
>SKQI01000009.1 GCA_007119095.1 Wenzhouxiangella sp.
ATGGAACCGCCTGTTTGGCCGTCATCGCATCGCCTCCTGAATTGCCCCTTGACACAGTTGGCGTCAAGACTGCGAATGGTGTAAACAAGAGAAGGGGCATTTGAGGAATGGAGGGTCGGATATGAATGAAGTCGTACAAGATAGCTGGTGGCAGCGAAACTGGAAGTGGTTTGTGCCGGTGGGTTGCCTGGGGTTTCTGGTGCTGACCTTGGGAGGTATCGCTGCGCTGGCGGTGCTGGTCATGGGCGGCATGCGGAATGCCGAGGTCACCCAGCTGGCGATCAGCCTGGCCAACAACGATACCGAGCTGGTAGCGGCGATTGGCGAGCCGATCGAGGCGCGTGGGTTTGTCAGCGGCAGTATTCATACCAGCGGCGGGTCCGGGGACGCTGACCTGGCCATCCCCGTGATTGGTCCGCGCGGACGGGCCACGCTCTATGGTGAAGCAACCCGCCGCCAGCGCGAGTGGTCCTACCAGGCCCTGGTCGCGGAGATCGACGAAAATGGCCGCCGGCTGGATCTGCTCAGATAGCAGGTCGGGATGCTTTTCCGGGAGGCAAAAATACGCGGGCAGCGATGATGTTATCCTGATTTTTCAGGGTCTTGAGAGTCTGCCCGGTGAGCCGAACTTTTGCCCGACGCGCATCTGCCAGCCGGAGCAGGGCCGTCGGCAGATCCATTCAATCCGGTAGGGGCTGGTTGTCGGTATCGGTGCAATGGCCGGTGAGCTGACCCTGTTGCTGCGCGCTGCCAGCGCCGGTGACGAGCCGGCGCTGAATCGGCTGGTCGCCCTGCTGTATGTGGATCTGCGTCGACTGGCGCACCGGGTCCAGAGCGCACACGGGCATACCCTGGACACCACCAGCCTGGTTCATGAATGCTACTTGCGCTTTCTTGATCGCGGCAAGATCCAGGTCAATGACCGCTCTCACTTTTTCTGCCTGGCCGCACGCGTTATGCGCCAGCTGTTGTGCGACTATGCCCGCGAACGCCTGGCCGACAAGCGCGGTGGCGGGGCTGCGCACGTTGAATTGCGTGACGATGACGCCGTCGAACGAAAGGAAGCCAGCCACTGGCTGGCCGTGGACCAGGCGCTGGAGCGGCTGAGCGAAATCCACCCGCGCCAGGCCCAGGTCGTGGAGTGCCGGTTTTTCGCCGGCCTCACCGAGCAGGAAACGGCCGAGGCGCTGGATTTGTCCTTGCGCAGCGTGCAGCGTGACTGGCAGGCCGCGCGCGCTTGGCTGGCCGATCGTCTGCGAGCGTGAGCGACGACTTCCTCACGCCTGGCCAACCGCTGAGCGGGCGCTTGTTCCGGCGGTTTCTCCATTCCCTCAACGATCTGAAAGAACCGGAGCCGGGCGAACGGATCGGCCCGTGGCGGGTTGTTGAGGAACTGGGACGTGGTGGCAGTGGTGCGGTGTTTCTGGCCGAGCGTGCCGACGGGGCTTTCAGCCAGCAGGTGGCCATCAAGTGGTTGCGCGGTGATCGTTTGGTGCCCGGCGGAGCGGCCGTCCTTGCCCGGGAGCGGGCGTTGCTGGCCAGCCTGGACCATCCTGGTATTGCCCGTCTCGTTGATGGTGGAGAAGACCGCCACGGTCAGCTCTGGTTTGCCATGGACCATGTACCGGGCCAGGCGATCGATGTCTTCGCCGGGGATCTGGAACTGGGTCAGCGTATCGACCTGCTGCGGCAGCTCTGCCGAGCGGTTCAATACGCCCACAGCCGCGGCTTGATCCACGGCGACATCAAGCCGGCCAACGTACGCGTCGACGCGCGTGGCCATCCGCGTCTGCTCGACTTTGGCATAGCCCGCCTGGAAGACTCGGCCTTCGACACCAGCTACGGCCTGACGCCCGATTACGCCAGCCCGGAGCAGGGTCGGGGCGAGGCACTGACCACGGCCAGCGATATCTGGCAGCTGGGCCGGTTGCTTGAGGAGCTGGTCGGTGAGGAGTCGATTTCGGCCGAGCTCAAGGCCATTATCCACCGGGCCAAGAACGAAGATCCGGATCAACGCTATGCCTCCGTTGCGGCCCTGGCAGAGGACCTGCTGGCCTGGACCGACCGGCGACCCGTGGCGGCGCGCCGCGGTGGTCTCGGTTATCGGCTGCTGTGCCGGGTTCGGCGTCATCGGCTGGCCAGTCTTTTCATTGCGCTGGCGATAATTCTGGTTGCTGTATGGGGTAGCTGGATGACCTGGCAGCTGGCGACCGAGCGCAACCTGGCGCGGGCGGAAGCGCGGATCGCTGCCGCTGCTCTGGCCGATGCAGAAGCGGCCCTGGCCCGGTCGAACCAGCTCAGGGCCTTCCTGATCGGGCTGTTCCGTGCCGCCGAGCCGGATCGCCCGCGGGATCAGCTTCCCAGTACCGAGGCCTTGCTTGGTCTGGGTGCTCAGCGCGCGCTGGACCCGGACTCGGCCCCGGCGAGTGAACGCCTGGGCATGCAGGTCACCCTGGCAGAGATTTATCTGCTGCTGGGGCGCCGTGAGCAGGCCGGCGAGCTGCTGGCAGCGGCGCTGACGCTGGCTGAAACCATGCCACCAGACAAGGCCGCGGCCGACCTGGCCCGGGCGTATGTGCTCAAGGGCATGTCGGCGATGCAAATCGGCCAGTTAGACAAGGCCGAGCAACTGTTGCTGAGCGCCGAGAAAGCTGCGCAACAACAGGGCTGGACAGCCGATGAAGCCATCCTTGCCGAAGCGCGTCGAGCCTGGTTACACTTCATGCGCGGCCAGCCGGAGCAGTCCCTGGAGCTGCTCGAGCCGACTCGGCGGCAGTTGGAAAGCGAGAGGATCAGCCTGCGCCCAGAAACCCGGCTGCATGTCTACAACACCATTGCCACGGCCAGTCTGGCCGCCGGAAAGCTCGAGTTGTCGAAGCAAACCCGGGCCGAGGCGGTGGCCGCAAGCCGGGCCCTGGACGGCGACGAAAGCCGGGGCTATGCCATCCAGCTCAATAACCTGGGTGCGCTCCAGTCCAGGATGGGCGAGTTCGAGGCTGCTGCCGACACCCTGGACCGGGCCATTGAACTGTATGACCGCATTTTCAGCGAGCCGGTAGTGGTGCGCGCGGCTGCCAGAGGCAATCGCGCCATTCTCCACTTTCGCATTGGTGAAGATGAGGCGGCCTTGAGCCTGCGGCGGGCGGCTGCCGCAGAGTGGGCGCTGGCCCAGCGGCGCGATCCTGACCCCGATCAAGACCCTGCGTTGCTGCAGCAACTCGGTCGCTTCAAACTTCGCATGGACCGACTGGATGAGGCTGCCGCTTCACTTTCGCGGGCCGTGGGTCTGTATGACCGGGATCCCCGGCGCAGCGATGGCCCCCCACCACTGACTCGCGTCTGGCTGGCCCACGCGCGCTGCCGACTGGGCGTGGTGGAAGAAGGCGAGACGTTGCTCGATCAGGTCGATGCCAGTGTGCTTGAAAGCCAGCCCGACCAGCTGGCCGAATACCACGAAGCCAGGGCATGGTGCCATCAGGCCGGGGGCCATTTCCAACCGGCCCTGAAACACATCCGAACCAGCCTGGCTTTGGCCACGGATCCCGGCTTTGAACGAAAGATCAGCCAGCGCCAAGGTTTGAAAAACAGGCTGGTCAAGGATAGCGAGGCAGCGAGGAATTAGCTTCAGGTTCTTCGGTGTTTTCGGTGACTTCCGAGGTTCCCCGGTTTTTGGCGGGGTTCTGCGGTGGCTGCCGTTTCCCCTTGTGAACCCATTAAATGGAGCCATTGCTGTGTTGAAGCTGAACCTGCCGCTTGCTGCCGGCGCGGTGCTGGCCGCACTGTCGTTTTCGATTACCGCTGCTGCCGATGAAAAGGCCTTCACCTGGACGCACGATGACCCGAGGCTGGAATGGGGTCCGTGCCCGGACTATTTTCCGGATGGCTGCGGGTTTGCGACGTTGCAGGGCAACCCAGAGCGGCCCAACGCCGACATCTTCTTGCGCCTGGCACCGAACTCTGAAGTGCCCCTGCACTGGCATACCTCGGCCGAGCGCATGATTCTGGTCAGCGGCGAATTCGTAGTCGACTACGACGGCCGGGACCCGGTCGTGATGCGCCCCGGCACGTATGCCTATGGGCCGGCTGGGCTGCCGCACACTGCCGAATGCCGGGATCAGGGGCCCTGTATTCTGTTCATCGCCTTCGAGGAGCCGGTCGACGCGATAGCGGGTCGGCCGCATGATCATGAGTAGAAGCGCGGTGCAGCTTCCGACGTTGTTGTTGGTCGTATGTTTTTCGCTGGTCACGGTTGTTTCGGCCCAGCATGAGCATCACCATCACGACCCGGTTGAAATCGATGACGCGGCCGAGGTCGGCGACGTTCGCTTCCAGGCCGACTGCAAGCCGGAGGTGGCCGAACAGATGGATCGGGCCCTGGCCTTGCTGCATCACATGATGTACGTGCAGGCCAGGGCCAACTTTGCCGAGGTCAAGACCCAGGATCCGGAATGTGCGATGGCCTGGTGGGGCGTGGCTACCAGCCTGTTCCAGCCGCTGTGGGGCACGCGTCCCAGCGCCGATGAACTGGATCGTGGCCGCCAGGCCATTGAGCACGCCCGCGAGACAGTCGACAGTGAGCGCGAAGCCGCCCTGATCCAGGCAACGGCCGGATTCTTCGATGGCCCGAACGAGAGACCTTTCCGTGACCGCATGGATGCATGGATCGATGGCATGGCGACCGCGCAAACGGAGTTTGCTGATGATGTGGATGTGGCCAGTCTGTACGGTTTGTCCCTGCTGACCCGGGCCCAGTGGGCCGAGGCTGACGAGCGCAATCAGCTGCACGATCGGGCCGAGTCCATCCTGCGCGCGATCTGGGATCAGCGCCCCGAGCATCCTGGCGCGATTCACTACAGCATCCACGCCACCGACGTCGACGGACGGGCTGAAAATGCCCTCGACATGGTCAAGGCTTATGCCGATATCGCGCCGCATACCGCCCACGCCCTGCACATGCCGTCTCACATCTACGTGCGCCTCGGCGACTGGGACCAGGTCATCGACTGGAACGCGCGCTCAGCCGATGCCGCCCTGGCTGAGCCGGCCAATGGCACGGTCTCGCACCACTACATCCACGCCATTGACTACCTGGTCTATGCCTACCTGCAGCAGGGCCTGGATGACGAGGCCGAGCGGGTGTATCGGCAGGTGCTGGACAAGGACCCGCATCAGGCCACGTTTGTCTGTGCTTTCCATTTTGCCGCCATGCCCGCCCGCCTGGCCCTGGAGCAGCGCGACTGGTCAGCCGCCGCCGATCTGGATGTACGCCAGCCTGGCTACCTGCCTTGGGATGATTCGCAGTGGGCCGAGGCCATGAGCTGGTTTGCCATTGGCCTGGGTCAGGCGAAAACCGGCCGTCTGGACGAGGCCGAGCAGACCAGGTCGCGACTGGCCGAACTGCGCGAGCAGGCTGAGCAGCGTGGAGAGACCAGCATGGCCCGGTATATCGAAGCCGATCAGCTGATCCTGGCTGGTTGGCTGGCCCAGCTCAACGGCCAGCGTGATGATGCCGAAGCCCTGCTGCTGCGCGCCGTGGAGATCGAAAACTCGGTCGAAAAGCACCCGGTCACGCCCGGCGCCCTTTATCCGCCGCGCGAAGCGCTGGGTGATCTGCTGCTGGCACAAGGGCGGCCGGAAGCGGCGATGGATGCTTTCCGGCAGGCCGATAAAATCTGGCCGCGCCGATACAACACCTATGCCGGCGCGCTTCAGGCCGCGTTTGAGGCGGGCGATTCGGAAGCCGTATTGACTCACGCGCGTCGACTGCAGGCCCTGGCCGGAGACAGCAAGCGAGCTCCCGGAACCGGTCACCAGGGCCACTGATGTCCTGTCCTGGATACTGATGCTGGTTCTGGCATAGGCGCCGGTTATCATGCGGGTTGGTTTTGTTCTTGACTGCTGCCATGATTCGACCGCTGACGTTTGTCCTGATCGTCTTCTGCCTTGCACTGGCCAAGCCGGCTCACGCCGACGATGGCACGACCCTGGCCCAGGCCCGGGCCGGCGAAACGGCCGAACTGAAGGTGCTGTGGGTGGCCTCGGAGGGCTGGGCGCAACTTGGAGCGGACGGGCAGCCGGAAGGGCTGACCATAGCCATCATGCAGCGTTTTGCCGAATGGCTGGCCGAAGAACATGAGCTTGCCGTCAATCTGAACTTCGTCGAGGAAGACGACTGGCGCCGGTTCTATGGTCGGGTTCGCGACAGCAGCGGCGGTGTGTTCGGTCTGGGTAATGTCACCATTACCGAGGCCCGGCGCGAGGAGCTGGCTTTTTCGCCGCCCTATGTCACCAATGTCGCCGTGCTGATCAGCCGTGCCGGCGATGCCGAAATCACTGGTCCCGGCGTCTTGAGCG
>SKQI01000012.1 GCA_007119095.1 Wenzhouxiangella sp.
CGCGCCGGGATCTGGCTGAATTTGCTGTTTACCGGGCTGATCGTGGTGTTGGCCTATACGGCTATCGGCTGGGTGTTTGGGGTTGGGTGACGGTCAAGAATCAAGGTTCAAGGTTCAAGGAGAAGATACGGCTTGTCGGGCCAGCCAACGGCCGTAGTGCTCACGCTCCCTGGCCAGCGCTTCGGGCCGGTCCAAGCGGTCGGGTTGATACAGGCGCATCAGGGCGCGGCGCGTCTTGAGATCGTTGGCCGCCAGGTTCAGGCAAGCGCTGTAAGCATCGGCGGCCTGCGCCCATTGACCTTCGGCTTCGAGGGCCTGGCCAAGCAGCCGATGCGCCGCGGCTGAGGTAAAGCTGCACTCGATCGCATCAAGCGCGGCCTCGACGGCGACCGATGAGCTTCCCTGTTGCAACAGCACCTCGGCACGGCCGAGCCTTGCTCGCAAATGGGTCGGCTCGAGGTCTAGCACATTGGCGTAGGCATCCAGGGCCTCCTGCAACCGACCCAGCTGACGAAATTCATCTCCGATGAACAGGTGAATGATCGCCTGCGACGGATGCTGCGCGAGGATTTCAAACAGCGCTTCCAGTGCCTGGTCGTGCTGCTCGCGCGCGGCGTGAAGCCGGGCACGCAACAGCGCTTCGTCGAAGGCATTGCCACCGCATCGCATCAGCTCGGTAATCAACGACTCGGCCACATCGCTGTCTCCGCGATCCAGACTGAGATGGGCCAGCATACGAAGATATTCAGGTTCAGAGCGGGCCAGCTCGGAATCCACCGCCTCAAGCTCGGCCAGGGCAAGCGCGGTAGCGCCAAGATCGGCCCGCGATTCAGCACGCGCCATGGCCGTTTCCAGGGCCAGGTGTTCAGGCGACTTCGGTACGGGCGATCCATGTTCGGCCAGCAGCGAGCGCAATACCGACGAATCTGCTGGCGCTTCGGGCCGAGCCCGGCAACTGTCCCAGGTGGCGACGCGACCTGGCCGGATATCGACCCGGAAAGCCTCGCTCATGGGCCGCCCTGGCATGTCAGCGCCTTCGACCTGGCCACAGAGGCGCAGAATGGTCGGGGCCAGATCCAGCACGCCGGCGCCAAGCAGCTGACCGTTGGCCTGAACCCCTGGTCCGGCAGCGCACAGAAAGCCCTGCGCACGATAAAGCTCACGGTTGGCCGGAGCGCGATGCGGACTGAGCGGCTGATAGCGCATGCCATGCGGCGATACCACCATCACCGTTGCACCGTCGCCAAGCTGGGCGACCAGGTGGCCAAGCATGAGGTCGAGCAGCTCGTAGAAATGGGCCAGCACCGGGCCATAAATGGCCCGCTCCTCGCTGTCCACGCCCGCTTCAGACTCGGCCAGCGACGACAAACCGCCGAAGACTCGCCCGATCAGATCAAGGGCGGAGAAGCGGGCGCACAGGCAATTCCAGGATTGACGTTGCAGGCAATGATTGATGACGTTCTGGGTGGTGACCGTTTCGGCCAGCTTGACCGCGACGGCGGCCAAACGCGGATCACGATCCTGATCGATCTTTCCGGCATCGGGCACCAGGGCGGTCAGCTCGGCAGCTTCAAGATCAGCCGCATGCAATCGCCAAGGATCGAGCTCATCGCACCAGCCGGCCGGATGAACAGATTCGACCGGTGCCGGCTGCAAGCGCCCATCGACAAGCAATGGACGGAAGAAAGGCTCGCTGATCTCGACCGCCCCGGCGCGAGCTACCGGGTAGGTCAGCGGCCAGTTGATCGAACCGGCCGCCAGACCGCTGGAGGCGAGAATTTGCCATACGGGGGGCGCTTGCAAGTCAACCGCTGAAGCCGGCTCCATGCTGTCGCCGCCGGCCGTGAACGGCGAAAGGATTCCGTGGCTGGTGGCAGGCTTGCCGGTGGCCAGGCTCGACAACAGCGCCACCGGCTCGAGCGGAGCCAGGCTGGTCAGCGGACCGGCCAGCCCGCGACGACTTAGCCGGCCCAGGCTAGGCAGGCGGCCATCGCCGATCAGGCGGGTGATGGTGGGCCAGTCCGCCGCCTCCCAGACCAGCAGCAGGATGCGAGCCCGGCCCCTGGACGTCAGTTCAGATTTCCTGCTTGCGACGACGTCGACCGGTATAGAGCATCACCCCACCGGCCAACAAGGCTGTCAGCCAGAAGGCCAGGCCATTAACCGGCACCGCAATCGGCGCTGCGGGGGGCGGAACGTCTTCTCCCGGGCAAAGCACCGGCACATCAGTTTCATCGTCGAAGACCCCGCCCAGGATGTGCAGATCCTGAGCTCCATTGCCGCTCACATCATCGACCGTGATCTCGACGCAGGCAAAGTGCGGGCTGTTGCCGGGTATATCGAACCGTATCCCGATGAAGCCACGCTGGCCGTTGAACTCTTCGTAGGCAGGGGGGAACTCGCGCCAGATAGTGATGAAGTTGGAAGAGAAATCCAGATCGCCATCAACGAGGTCATTGCCATCCAGTTTTTCGGCGAAAAACGAGCTGCCGTCATAGAAGCTGGCCACTTGGTTATATGGGAAATCCATATTGCCGGTCGACAGCCCGCTGATGGCCAGGTAGGAATATCCGTAAGCGCTATTGCTAATGGATACACCGAAGTTATTGACGCCATCGCCATTGAGATCCACGGCCTCTTGCCAAATGGAACCTCCCGGCACACCCTCGATGATCTGCTCGGGAATCGGCTGAACAGCGCTGACTGCCGACCCCGCTGCCGCCAGTGATCCAATCGCTGCGGTGTAACGCATCAAACGCTGCTTGCTACTCATGGCTTTCCTTTCCTGGATGAACGGAATCACAAAACTGCTGCAGCAGTCTAGCAGTGGATCCTGAACGGCTCAAGCTTAACGATTTGCGTGACCACCCCAATCGAATCGGCGGCTATGGCGGGCCAAACCCGCCGGTGCTACAGTCCGGTACTTTTGACCGGCCGCGACGCGAATATCGATGAAGCGCATCCTGCTGACCTGGGAGCTGGGCTCGGGCCTGGGCCATGTCATCCCCCTCAGCGACCTTGGCCAGCATCTGGCCGAAGCGCTGGGAGTGGATGTTTGGTACTGCTTCCAGAGCCTGCACCCACAGCTTCCACCAAAGCTGTTCAGACGCATGCTTCAAGCGCCGGGCTTGCAGCCGGCCAGCAAGCCCATTACCCGTCCATGCACATTCTCTGACATGCTGCACAATGTCGGATTCGACCATGAGAGCCACCTGCACGGTGGCATCCGTGCCTGGCGCGATATCTTCAGCCTGGTCAAACCGGACCTGCTGATCGGCGAGTTCAGCCCGATGGCGCTGCTGGCCGCCCGCGGTCTGTCCATGGCCAGGGTACAGGTCGGCACCGGCTGGCATGTTCCTCCCCCTGGCCACCCGATCCCGGCCTACCGCCACCTGCCCTGCCATGATCCAGAACAGCAGGCGGCAATGGAAATCGACATACTCAAGCGAGTCAACCACGTGCTGGCCGGGTTCAACGCCCCGCCGATGGCCAATCTTGGTGAATTCTTCCAGGAAGTCGACCTGACTGCGCTATCGACCACGCCTGAGTTCGACCATTTCGATCGCCCTGAACCACCGCTCTACCTGGGGCACTCACCCGCTCGCCCCCGCCATCTGGAAAGCCCAACCTGGCCACCTGGGGACGGCGCCCGCATCTTCGCCTACCTCAAACCCTTCGCGGGCCTGACCAACTTGCTCAGACAACTGGCCAACGGCCGTCATCGCGTCATCATTCATGCTGCTGAGCAGGCCTGGGACAGCGCCCGGCATTTTTCAGGCCCGAATGTGGTGGTTTCCCGCCAGCCGGTTGCAATCGACAGCCTGGCCGATGCCGATCTGATCATCAGCCATGCCGGGCACGGACTGATCCACGAGACACTGGCCCTGGGCTTGCCGATGCTGCTGTTGCCGCTGCATCGCGAGCAACAGGTCAATGCCGGCAATGCCAGGCAAGTCGGGGCCGCGCTGTCGATCGACTGTACCGGACCGGCAGCGGATGGCACCAACTTCGAAACCGCGATTAAGCAGCTGCTCGAGCAACCGAGATTTCGACAGACCGCGCAAGCCTGCAGCCGCAGACTCCATCCAGCAAACTGCCCCGGACTCAAGGCGCTGAGCGAGCCCATTGCGGAGTTGCTCCAATGAAGGCCAGCTTGGGTCAATCGATTCTGGTTACCTGGGAGAACGGACCTGACTGGCGGCATCTGATGCGCCTGAAGCCGATCGTTGAACGCCTGGCTGAACGCGGCCACCGGTTAACCCTGGTCGCGCGTGACCTGAGCCAGACGCAGAAGGTCTTCCCCGATCTGGCCTGCCTGCAACCCCCACAGCAGCCCAGGCCCGTACGCGCACATCCGCAAGCAGGCTCGCTGGCCGAAATCATGCTCAACAGCGGTTTCGATAACAGCGCGACGGTGAAGCGATTGTGTGCCGCCTGGCAAGCCATCGGCGAGCTTGTGCGCCCGGATGCCGTGGTCATGAGCTTCAGTCCAGTGGCCCTGCTGGCCTTCCAGGGCCAGCCGATTCGGCAGGTCCTGATCGATGACGGTTACTCTCACCCCATGGCGAGCGGGCGCATGCCCAGCCTCAAGCCCTGGCAGCGCCGCTATGCCGACCAGCAAACCGGCATCGAAAGCCGCGTGCGCAAGGCAGTCAATGACGTTCTGCTCGAAGCAGGCCAGCCGCCCATCGATGAACTGTCGGAGCTGTTCCAGCGCGTTGACAGCATCAACCTCATGACCTTGCCGGAGCTAGACCACAGCGGCCCGAAAGCCCACGCCCATTACCGCGGCTTCAGCGACCCCGGCGGCGCACCTCCGCCATGGCCAGGACCGGCAACCCGCCCACGCTTGTTCGTCTATCTGCGGCCCTTTGCCGGCATCGGCGAACTACTCTCACGCATCGGACAGCTGGACTGGTCCATCCTGGCCATCGTTCCAGGTCATGACCCGCAACTCAGGGAACGCTTGTCGAACCGGCCCAATCTCCACCTGACAGAAACACCCTGCGACATCTACCGTGCTGCACGCGAGGCCCAGCTGGGCATCAGTGCGGGCGGCGACACGGTCGGCATCATGCTGCTGGGAGCAACACCGGTGTGCATCGTGCCGTATCACGTCGAGCAGTACCTGTCCGCCTGGCGTGCCGAGAAAACCGGCGCGGCCATCTGTGCCGGTACGCCCGCGCGCCTGCCACCCCGCACTGAAGAGATCATCACCGCCCTGAACCAGTTGGCCCAAAACCGGGACTGCCGCCAACAAGCCGGGGCCTTTGCCGCCCGTTACCAGGCACTTGATCCCGAACACGAACTCGCCGCCGTCGTTGCAGAGATCGAAGGCGGAAGCCCTGACTGCCCTTGACAAGCTGCAGCCGGCAACTCCAGGGTTGAATGCCTTTCGCGGGCTGAAAGGCGAAAACCTACCCCGTTGACACAGACACCTCAGACATCTCTGACGGCGAGCAGGCGGATTTCGGTCATGTCTTCGATGGCGTAGCGGATGCCTTCGCGGCCGAGGCCTGAGTCCTTGACGCCGCCGTAGGGCATGTGGTCGACGCGGAAGGCCGGGATGTCGTTGATCACGACGCCGCCCACGTCCAGGGTGTCCCAGGCCTTGCGGATCTTGCCGATGTCGCGCACGAACAAGCCGGCCTGCAGGCCGTAGCGAGAGGAATTGATGACCTCCAGCGCGCTGTCGAAGTCGCTGAACGGCTCCAGCACCAGCACCGGGCCGAAGACCTCGTTGTCGTAGACCCGGCAGTCGCGGTTGACGCCTTCGAGCACGGCCGGGGTGACGATGACCCCGTCGCGCTCGCCGCCGACCAGGCAGCGCGCGCCCTTGTCGACTGCCTCGCTTATCCATTCGACGACGCGCTTGGCGTCATCTTCGGAAATCAGCGGGCCGATGAAGGTCTCCGGGTCGCGCGGGTCGCCTTTCTTCAGGCTGCCGACCTTGTCGACCAGCTTGTCCTTGAGCTCGTCGTAGATGGATTCATGGACCTGCACCCGCTGCACCGAGATGCAGCTCTGGCCGGACTGGTAGAAGGCGCCAAAGGCGAGCCGGTCAACGGCATCGTCGATATCCGCATCGGCGTCGACCAGGCAGGCGGCGTTGCCGCCCAGCTCCATCACCACCGGCTTTTTGCCGGCCTTTTCCTTCAGCATCCAGCCGACCTTGTCCGAGCCGGTAAAGCTCAACAGCTTCAGGCGCTCGTCGGTGGTGAAGCGGCCGGCCTCGTCGCGATTGACCGGCAGGATGGAAAACGCACCTTCGGGCAGGTCATCGCACTCGGCCAGAATCTCGCCGATCAGCAAAGCGCCGACCGGGGTCTTTTCGGCCGGCTTGAGCACGA
>SKQI01000225.1 GCA_007119095.1 Wenzhouxiangella sp.
CCCCCTGCTTTTGGCGGCATGATGCTGGCCCTGGCGAGCGCCAGCCTGGCCCAGCACCAAGAACCCAGGGCCGGATTTGGCAGCCCCGAGCACCTGGGTGCGCTGTGTCAGGCCATGATCGAGTCTGAAGACCTGCGCCAGCATCTGGAACAGCCGCAGCTACTGGCATCGGAGCAAGCCCTGAAGAGCGCTTTTGCCGGACTGTGTTCGCAAGCGCCGTTCGCACGCCGTGGCACGACCCACATCAGCATTGATGACGGCAACGGACTGGCTGTGGCGATGACCTTGTCCAACGGCGAGGGTTCGGGTTATGTACTGCCGGGCACGGGGATCATCCTTAACAACATGCTCGGCGAGGAAGACATCAACCGCACCGGCTTTCATACCTGGCCAACCAACCGGCGCCTGGCCTCGATGATGGCGCCGACCATTCTGTCTCGCAAGGGCAAGCGCTGGCTGCTGGGCAGCGGTGGCTCCAACCGCATTCGCACGGCGCTGGCCCAGGTGATTGCGAACCTGATCGACTTTGGACAGCCCCTGGACAAGGCCATCTCGGCACCCCGCCTGCACCTGGAGCGCGGCAGCCTGGCGGTGGAGCTGCCGGAAGACACCTGGACCCTGACCACGCTGGACTGGCTTTCCGAGCACTATCCCGATGCGCGCTGCTGGCCCCAGTGCAACATGTATTTTGGCGGTGTGCATGCGGTCGGACCCGACGGGGCGGCTGCCGACCCGCGCCGGCAGGGCAGTGCCCGGGAACCCTGAGCACTGCTCATCGGTCAAAACCCTTGGACGGCAAGTCCTTGTTCCCAGGGAGATCTTTGTGATGATGACGAAACGTCTAGCAGTTACCGCCCTGATGCTGGGCACGGTTTTCTTAAGCGCCTGCGCCACCACTCCCAGAAACGCTGACGATGCAAGCAGCAATCGCAGCGCGGTGGACCAACGCTACGTGGCTGCGGTCAATCGGCAGGCCCGCCGCACCGGCACCCAGGTTTACTGGGTCAACCCGCCGCGCGAAAAGGATCGGCGCCGATCACAGAACTGACCGAGCACTTACAGCTCGGCCGGGTCCATATCGACGTGCCAGCGCACCCGGCGCGCATTGGGGAGCTTGTGCAGATTGTCGATCTGCTGGTTGATGTGGTCGACCAGGAACGTGCGGTTGGCGCTTTGCAGCCATAGCTGGAAACGCCAGTAGCCACTGCGGCGGGTCATAATGGCGGGGATGGGGCCGGCCACTTCGATGTTTTTGTGGCGCAGGCAGCGGGCCGCGGCGACCAGGAACTGGCGCGCCGGCTCGGCCTGGTGGGCTTCGGACCGGATTAGGGCCAGGGTGTGGGCCGGCGGCAGTCTGGCCGCCTGGCGCTCGACCAGCAGGCGGCTTGCATAACCCAGGTAGTCATCGTTCAACAGGGCGGCCAGCAGCGGATGTTCGGGGTTTCGGGTCTGGATGAGAAATTGCCCCGGCCGCTCGGCGCGACCGGCGCGGCCGGCCACCTGGTGTACGGCCTGACCCAGGCGTTCAGGGGCTCGAAAATCGGCGCTGAACAAGGCCTGATCCACATCCAGCATGGCGGCCAGGGTAACCGCCGGCAGATGGTGGCCCTTGGCCAGCATCTGGGTACCGACCAGAATACAGGGCTGGCCGGTGCGCACGGTGGCAAGCAGGTTTTCGAAGTCGGCCCGGCCGGTCATGGCATCGCGGTCAACCCGATGCACCGGCACATCGGGAAAGCGCTCCGTGAGCAGGCCTTCAAGGCGCTCGGTGCCCGCCCCCAGCGGCGCCAGCCTTGGCGAACCACAGTCCGGGCAGCGCGGTGGAATGCGCTGTTCGGCCCCGCAATGATGACATTGCAGGCGGGCTGGGCGTTGGTGCCAGGTCATGTGGGCATCACAACGCCTGCAGTCAGCCTGCCAGCCGCAGTCGTTGCAGATCAGCACCGGAGCATAACCCCGCCGGTTGCGATACAGCAGGACTTGTCCGCCAGCTTCAAGGTGCTTTTCGATGGCAGTTTCCAGACGTTGATCCAATATGCCATCGCTGCCACGGCTATCCAGCACCTGCCAGCGCGGCAGGCTTGCGCCGCCGGCTCGCTCGCTCAGAGTGAGCAGTTGATAGCGTCCGGCCTCGACGTTGTTCAGGCTTTCCAGCGAGGGCGTGGCCGAGCCCAGCACGATCGGAATGCCCAGCCTGGCCGCCCGCAGGACGGCAACATCACGGCCATGGTAGCGGGCGCCATCCTGTTGCTTGAACGAGCCGTCGTGCTCTTCATCCACCACGATCAGGCCGGGATTGGCCAGCGGCAGAAAGACCGCCGAGCGGGTGCCGACGATCACCCGCGCGCGCCCGTCGCGGGCTCGCTGCCAGGCCTCCAGGCGCTCACCCTCACTCAACCCGGAGTGGTAGACGGTGGCCGCACAGCCCAGGCGTTTTTCGATACGCCGCACCAATTGCGGCGTCAGGCCGATTTCTGGCGCCAGGATCAGGACCTGGCGATCTCGGGCCAACAGTCGCCTGGCCACGCGCAGGTACACTTCGGTCTTGCCGCTGCCGGTGATGCCGGCCAACAGCAGGGCTGCAAAGCGATGACGCTGACGCAGAATGGCCGTAGCCGCCTGGCGCTGCTCTGGGTTCAGGTTCGGACCAGCCTGTTCGGCAAGCACTGTCGGGCGGTCCACGGCTTCGATCAAGCCTTCGGCCAGCATGCGACGCAGGATGTCCGACCCGATGCCGGCGGCTTTCAGCTCGGCCCTTTCACGGGGGCCCTGTTTGAGCAACTCGATTGTCTCGGCCTGGCGCGGGGCGCGGCTCAAGTCGGCCGCCCGTCCCTGCTCGGTCAGGGCGAGGGCAGTCGCTGCCTGCCGGCGGAAAGGCTTGGTTCGGCGCAACGCACCCGGCAGCAACAAGCTGATCGCCTCACCCGGCGGGCAGACGTAGTAGCGACGACACCAGGCAAACAGTCCTAGCAGCGATGAATCGATCAGGGCCGGCTCCAGCAGGCGCTCGATCGGTTTGATATTGGGGGCCGCTTCGACATCGGCATGCGCCATGACCAGGCCGACCAGGCGCCGCGAACCGAATGGCACCAGCACCCGACTGCCAACCGGCGGCAGCGATTGATCGGCAGCCGCGCTATAGTCAAACAGCCGCGGCAGCGGAACCGGCACCGCGACCTGAGCAACCGCTAGCGTCACGTCGCCATGGCGCGCCTTGGCGCTGCGTCAGTCCAGCGTTGGGGTCGGTGCCGGCGTGCCGCGATGGGCAAGCAAGTGTTTTTCGCGGTCCAGGTCAATCAGGTCGGCCAGGATACGACCGGCCTCGCGCAGGAACAGATCCGAATCGCTATCGTCGTCACCGTTGTCCTCCGCATCGCCAGGCTCCTCAATCAATCCGTCCACGCCCGGCGATGGCTCGTGACCGAAGCGAGCAATGCGACGCTGCTCGGCCTGTTCCATTTCCTTGCGGCGTGTCTCCAGGTTCAGCGATACCGTGCTGCGATCACGATTGGCTTCCCACTCGGACAAGTCTTCCAGCAGTCTGACAAATTCCTCGTCTTCCACCAGGCGCGACTCATGCCGCTCGCGCGCCGTCTCGATCAGCGCCGTCAGATCGGCGACAGGCTCGAACTCGGTCGGATCAATTTCTCCCCAGGGCAGGGCGAATTCCAGCGCACTTTCGCCGAAATCGGCCGGGTCACCGGCAGTCGGCAAAACGATATCGGGAATCACGCCGCGCGACTGGGTCGAACCACCCGCAATTCGGTAGAACTGGGCCATGGTCAGCTTGATCTGGCCCAGACGGGCGTTTTCACTGCGCGAGAACTCATCAAGATTGATCAGGTTCTGGACAGTACCCTTGCCGAAGGTGGTTTCGCCGATGATGACACCGCGGCCGTAATCCTGGATAGCTGCGGCAAAAATCTCTGACGCCGAGGCGCTGCGCCGGTCAACCAACACGCCCAGCGGACCGTTCCAGGCCATGCCTGGCTCGCGGTCACGCTCCAGCGTCACCCGCCCCTGGGAGTCACGCACCTGGACCACAGGCCCTTCGTCAATAAACAAGCCGGTCATGGTGGTCGCTTCCAGCAGCGCGCCGCCGCCGTTACCGCGCAGGTCAACAACCAGCCCATCGATCCCACCCTCGGCCTTCATTTCGTTGATCAGGCGGCGGACGTCCCGCGTTGATGAGCGGTAGTTCGGCTCGTTGCGTGCCCGCCCCTGGAAATCGACATAAAACACCGGCACCCGGACGACGCCAATGCGCAGCGTCTCGTCGCCAAAGGGCACTTCCAGAATATCGCGACTGGCGGCCTGCTCTTCGAGACGAACCTGGTCGCGGGTGATGTCGATTTCGCGCGTCGGGCCGCTTAAGCCGGTCTCAGACGGCAGCACGCGCAGGCGCACCACCGTTTCGCGCTCACCGCGAATCAGCGAGACCACATCGTCCAGGCGCCATCCGATGACTTCCACCATTTCGTCATCGCCCTGGGCAACGCCGACGATGCGGTCACCGGCCTGCAGTCGCCCGTCCAGGTCAGCCGGACCTCCCGGCACGATCTCCATCACGGTGGTGTATTCGGTTTCACGCTGCAGCATGGCACCGATGCCGTCCAGCGACAGACGCATGGAAATCTCGAAATTATCGACACTGCGCGGCCCCATGTAGGCCGAATGCGGCTCAATGGAACGCGTGTAGGCGTTCATGAAAAACTGGAACACGTCTTCGCTGTTGAACTCGTTGATGCGCCGATTCAGGTTGCTGTAGCGCTGACTCAAGGTCTCGGCAATGTCTTCATCTTCCTGGTCAGCCAGGGTCAGCAACAGCCAGTCATTCTTGACTCGCTTGCGCCAGATTTCATCCAGCTCGGTACGATCAGCCGCCCAGGGCAGTTCTGAGCGATCAAACTGGTATTCCTCGTCAGCCGTGAAATCAAAGCCCTGCTCCAGCAACTCCAGGGCAAAACTGGTGCGCTCGTCAACACGCCGAACGTAGCGGTTGAAGATATCAAAGGCAGGTTCGAGATCAGCCGAACGCAGCGCGTCGTACAGATGCTCACGATAGCGCTCCAGATCAGCGATATCTGCGGCCGTGAAGTACAGGCGGTTGCCGTCGAGCAGACGCAGGTACTGCTCGAAGATGCGCGATGACATGTCGCCATTGAAATCATCGCGGTGGTAGTGGTAGCTGCGAATGAAACGGTTGGCCAGGCGCGTGGCGAATCGGTGCTCGGTTTTTGGGGCAAGCAGCTCCGCGCTCTGTTCAATGACGGTAGCCTGGCCTGGAGACTGCAGCAGAACCGCCGGGACGGCAAGTGCGGCGATCAGACCGAGGATCAGAATTCTAGGCAGTTTGCTATTCATGTCGACTCAGACCAGCAGGCGGCGCAATAGTTTTAGACAGGTTTTCAGTTGAGTTTGCATGGTAATCCAGGCACATGCAAATCGCCGTGACCAGCCTGGCCCTGGCTTCGTCCAGAGAAATGGACGGCACCAGGTCAACCAGGCGCTTCATTGCCAGGCCGGCAAAACCGCAAGGGTTGATCTGCGCGAACGGACTCAAGTCCATGTCGACGTTGAAAGCCAGGCCGTGATAGCTGCGACCGCGCCGCACTTTCAGCCCAATTGACGCAATCTTGGCGCCATCGACATAGACCCCCGGGGCACCCTCCTGGCGCTCTCCAACCTGATCCAGATCAGCCAGCACGTCGATCACGGCCTGCTCGAGCCGATCGACCAGACAGCGCACACCCAGACCACGCCGCTCGAGGTCCAGCAGCGGATACGCCACCACCTGCCCGGGCCCGTGGTAGGTGACCTGCCCCCCTCGATCACTCTGGACTACCGGAATATTGCCCGGATTGAGCACATGCTCGGCCTTGCCGGCCAGCCCCTGGGTAAATACCTGGTCGTGCTCCACCAACCAAAGCTCGTCGACCGTTGCCGCATCGCGCTCATCGGTAAACGCGCGCATGGATTCCCAGACGGGGAGGTAGGGCCGGCGGCCGAGATTTCGGATGGTCAGGTCTAGGGGCATGGTTTTTGGGAAAGGTTTCAGGGTTCAGGGTTCAGGGTTCAGGGTTCAGGGGGAGGCTTCGATGAAGGTTTTCCTGAAACCTGAAACCTGAAACCTGAACCCTATCCTTTAAAGCATCATCACCACAACATCCAGCCC
>SKQI01000247.1 GCA_007119095.1 Wenzhouxiangella sp.
CAGACAGACCAGGAACGGAGGTGACCACGGCCCGCAGCATTTCCTGGGTCAGCGCGATCAGATCGCGATAGTCGGCATGCGCCCAGTAAAACTCCAGCATGGTGAACTCGGGGTTGTGCCGAGTCGACACGCCCTCGTTGCGGAAATTGCGGTTGATCTCGTAAACCTGCTCCAGGCCGCCGACGACCAGGCGTTTCAGATGCAACTCAGGCGCCACGCGCAGGTATAGATCGATTCCAAGCGCATTGTGGTGGGTAACAAAAGGGCGCGCCGTGGCACCACCGGGGATGTGGTGCATCATCGGCGTTTCGACTTCCAGAAAGCCCTTGTCATCGAGGAAGCGGCGGATCGCGCGAACAACGTGACTGCGGACTTCGAAGGTGCGGCGCACGTCCGGATTGACGATCAGGTCAACATAGCGCTGGCGGTAGCGCATTTCCTGGTCGGTGAGGCCGTGCCACTTTTCCGGCAGCGGACGCAGCGACTTGACCAGCAGTCGCAGCTCGCTGGCATGCAGGCTGAGTTCGCCGGTACGGGTGCGCATCAGGCGCCCGCGCACACCAACAATATCGCCGATATCCCAGTGTTTGAAAGCCTGGTAGACGCCTTCCGGCAGATCATCACGCCTCAGATAAAGCTGAAACCGTTCCCCGGAGCCGTCCTGGATGTGGACAAAGCTGGCCTTGCCCATGATCCGCCTGCTCATGATTCGCCCGGCCAAACGGAAATCCTGTTCCAGCTCTTCAAGCGCCTGCTGCGGCCAGGTTTCCTCGTCACCATAGTCGGCCAGCAAGGTCGCCGCGTCGCTGTCAGTGCGCCAGTCGTTCGGATAGGCCTGGCCGGCTGCGCGCAGCTCGCCCAGCTTGGTTCGCCGCTCGGCAATCAGCCGGTTATCGTCGGTGGTCGCCGCTTCGGGCGCGTTGCCATCATTGTTTGCGTCGGTCATCTGCTCTACACCTTGCAGGTTCTGGTTCAGGCCAGGCCGGCCTTGAGCTGGGCGGCGATGAACTCGTCGATATCACCATCCAGCACTTTCTGGGTATCGGAGCGCTCCATGCCAGTGCGCAGATCCTTGATCCGCGACTGGTCAAGCACGTAGTTGCGAATCTGGCTGCCCCAGCCAATATCGGCCTTTTCGTCTTCGGCCGACTGGGCTTTCTCCTGCTGCTTCTTCAACTCCATTTCATACAGCTTGGCGCGCAGCTGGGCCATCGCCCGGTCCTTGTTGCGATGCTGGGAGCGGTCGGTCTGACACTGCACGACAATACCCGAGGGTTCGTGCGTGATGCGCACCGCCGACTCGGTCCGGTTGACGTGCTGCCCGCCGGCACCCGAGGCCCGGTAGACATCAATGCGCAGATCCGAGGGATCGATGTCAATTTCGATATTGTCATCAACTTCTGGAGAGACGAAAACACTGGCGAAGGATGTGTGGCGCCGATTGCCCGAATCATAGGGCGACTTGCGCACCAGCCGATGGACGCCGGTTTCGGTACGGCACCAGCCGAAAGCATAGTCGCCCTCAACCCTGATGGTTGCACTCTTGATGCCCGCTTCGTCGCCGGCCGAGACCTCAAGCAGCTCGGTTTTCCAGCCGCGTCGCTCGGCCCAACGCAGATACATGCGAAGCAGCATCTCCGCCCAATCCTGTGCTTCCGTGCCACCAGCGCCAGCCTGGATATCGATGAAGCACGGCCGGTTATCCATCTCGCCTGCGAACATGCGCTGGAATTCCAGTTCTGCAACGGCACGCTCCAAGCGTTTCAGGTCATCGGCAACGCTGGCCATGGTGTCTTCATCGTCTTCGGCCAGGGCCATTTCCAACAGCTCACCGGCATCGCTGGCCCCGTCAATGACATCGCGCTGCGCGCTGACCGATCGATCCAGCTCGGCCCTTTCCTTACCCAGCTTCTGAGCATGATCGGGATCCTCCCAGACCGAAGGATCTTCCAGCTCGCGGCTTACTTCTTCCAGGCGCTCCTGCTTGCCTTCGTAGTCAAAGATACCCCCTAAGCGCAGCAACGCGGCGCTCCAAGTCTTCCAGCAGCAGTTTCAGCGAGGTCTGTTCCATTACCGATCCAAGTTGAAGGCAAACCGTGAATTGTAACGTGGTGGCGATGGGGTAGTCACGGTTATCTGTGATGAATGGTGAGAGGGAAGACGGGAGGGGGAAGATGGGGAAAACCTCGAATCGGGCGTGGCCATCATGCCTACTGCCAAACCCTCGCAGCGGGGGTTATCTGTCAGATCACGGACTGATCGGGTACAGACCCACCGATCCACAGTCACGCTTCCTTTGACGTATTCTTCAATTCAACTCCAAGGCTGCCCGCCCTCATGTCCCTGCTTCGGCGACTGCTGCACTACAAAACCTTCTTCGTCTTACTGATCGGCCTGGCCGGATTTACCTTCCTGGCACTGATCTACTTCAACGCCACGCCAAAGCCGGCACGGATAACCAAGCCAGTTGTCGTGGACTACGGTCCTTCCGATCCGCGCTTTGCCCGCGACCTGGCCCTGCACATGGCCGCCCCGTGGACCGAGGGCAATCGACTGACCCTACTGCAAAACGGTGAGGAGATATTTCCGGCCCAGTTCGATGCCATGCGCGGCGCGCAGCAGCATATCCATATCGAGACTTTTCAGTTCAACGAAGGAGATATCACCGCCGAGACCTTGGAGATTCTCAAGGAACGTGTGGCTGAGGGAGTCGAGGTGCGTTTGACCCTCGACTTCGCCGGCTCGGCATTGGCCGATTTTGCCGCCTTGAAAGAACTGGAGGAAACCGGCACCACCGTGATTCGCTGGCGCCAGCCGTCCTGGTACCAATTATCAAGACTGAATCATCGCACCCATCGCAAACTCGTCATCATTGACGGGCAGCTTGGGTTCATCGGTGGCGCCAACATGACCGACAACTGGCTCGGCAAACCGGAAGACGGCGCCTACCGGGACAATCACTTCCGAGTCGAAGGGCCAGTGGTTGACCACTTGCAGCAAGCTTTCATGGACAACCTGGTGGCCGCCACCGGCAAGCCGCTGTTCGGTGCGCCCTACTTTGGCGTTGCCGAGCCTGCTGGCGATCTGAAGGCGCAGGTCGTGATCAGTACACCGCGAGAGGGGCGCCATCGCGTCCGCAAAATGAAGCTGATGGCCATCGCGGCAGCCCGGGAGCACATTCGCCTCGGCACCGCCTACTTCTACCCCGATGGTGCCCTGATTAAGGCACTGATCGATGCGCGCGAGCGCGGGGTAGCAGTCGACCTACTGGTGCCGGGCGAGACCATCGACAAACCCTTCGTGCGGCTGGCTTCGAAAAGCCATTGGAAAGGCATGCTCGAAGCCGGGGTGCGGATACATGAGTATGAAAAAAGCATGTTCCACGCCAAGCTGACCATCATTGATGATCAGTTCGTCAGTATCGGATCAACCAACCTGGACAATCGCTCCTTTCGGATCAATGACGAGGCCAATCTGAATGTGCTGGACCAGGGCTTTGCCGAGTTGATGATCGAGGTGTTCGAGCGCGATTTGGAGCATACGCGTCTGTATGACCTGGATCGATGGCATGATCGCAATCGGATGGACCGCTTCAGGGGTCTGGTGGGAAGATTGCTTGGGCCGCATTTGTAATGATGCGGTAAGAGCTGAACGGTAAGAAAGGACAGGAATTGGCCATCACACGGGCGCATTTCGTGTCGCGCGTGGTAGTGCTAGGATAGGACGTCAGGGAATCAGGAGAGTTTTCGGCGCCATGCGATGGGTCGGGAATCCGGGCAAGTTCAGGCGAAAGGGTCTGGCGCTGAGTGCCAGGGGAGCCTCATCTTCGTGAGGGTGAATGCGCGGCTGGCTCGTGGGCTGGTCTGGCTGCTGGCACTGGTGCCGCTGGCGTTCTTTCTGGCCGGACTGGCAGCACATGATTTCCGAAGTATTTCTTCCGTTCTGAATATGCTCGGTCGTCTGACCGGCGTGCTGGGTCTGGCGCTGTTGTTGCTGGCTGCGGCCTTGAGCGCGCGCGTACCTGGCTTCGACCAGCCGTTCGGCGGCTTGACCAAGCTCTGGCACAGCCACCATCTGCTTGGTGCCGGGGCGCTGCTCCTGCTGATGGCTCATCCGCTGCTGCTGGCCCTGTCCAGTGCTGCCCACGGCTACCACCTGCCGGTCCAAGTGCTGTTTCCGCCACTCAGCGATACTGCCACCTGGAGCGGCTGGCTGGCACTGATACTGATGATGGTCTTTCTGGCACCCAGCTTCTCCTTTTTTGGGCCGCCCAACTATGAGCGCTGGAAACGCATTCACGCGCTGGCCGGGCCGGCCGTGATTCTTGCCCTGGTCCATACATTTCTGTTCAGTCGCACCATGCCGGCCAACCTGGACGTGCTGATCTGGGGCCTGTTTGCCCTGCTGGGCGTAGGTGCGGTTGCCTGGCGCCTGGTGTTCTCACGAGCCGGTCGGCCGAAGTACACCATCAGCTCGGTCGAGGCGGTGGCCAATAACGTCGTCGAACTGACGCTTGAGCCCAAGCGGGCGGACAAACGTCTGCATTACCAGGCCGGCAACTTTGTCTACATGACGCCGCTGGACAAGCAATTGACTGCTGGCTGCGGCGAAGAGCACCCCTACACCTTGTCCTCTTCACCCACAGAACCCAACCTGCGCATCGCGATCAAGGACCTGGGCGATGCCAGTCGCGCGATTCAGACCGTACGCCCCGGGACCAAGGTCCGGATAGAAGGCCCCTATGGCCGCTTTTTTCCGGCCGGCGGCAAGGCCGAACAGCCTGAACTATGGGTGGCCGGCGGAATCGGGATCACCCCGTTTCTCGCCCGACTGCGCCATCTCAAGGCGCTTGACCAAGCTGCCGACGTACATCTGATTTATGCCGTTCAGGACGAGGCTCGCGCCCTCTATGCCGCGGAACTGCAGGCACTGGCCAGCGCTATTGAAGGTGCAATGCTGACCTTCCATTACTTTTATCGAGAAGGACCGATCAGCGCCGAATTTCTGCTCGAAACCTGCCCTGATCTGGATCAACGTGAAACCTATATTTGTGGGCCACTACCGCTGAACAAGCTCGTTCAGGACCACCTGCGCGGGCTGGGCCGGCCCCGCTCCAGCATTCATACCGAGGAGTTCGAACTGCTATGAAAAAGTTCATGTTTGCGGCATTCATTGCCTTCTGGTCCTGCGTGGCCACGCTACTGGCCGTGCAGGCCATGAGTCCGGAGCCTGGTTCAGCCGAGACCGGGAATGAGTTGCCCGAGTTCACCCTGGCCGATGTTGCCGAACACGACACCCTGGCAAGCTGCTGGATGGCAATCGAGGGCAAGGTCTACGACTTTACCGACTACATTCCCAAGCACCCCACCCCGCCGTTCGTGATGGAACAGTGGTGCGGGCGCGAAGCCACCGAAGGTATGCGCACCAAGGGCTATGGGCCCGATCACACGGCGGCCGCCTGGGCGATGATGGAGCCTTACCTGATCGGCACCCTGGCGGATTGACCGACATGGGCCGGTTGATGCGCTGGATGTCGGCAATGCTTGTTCTGGCGGCCGCCAGCTTTGCCATGGCCAGTGAGCCCAGGCTCCAGTTTCCCGATCACATCGCCAACTGCACGCGCTGCCACGGTGCCAGCGCAGACTATCCGGTGCTGTCGATCTTTGGCACCCCGCACGGCGTCCTCGCCGACTCGCGCACCGGCATGGCCGACGAGGGCTGTGCGGCCTGTCATGGCCCCAGCCTGGATCACGCCCGGCTGCCGGCCCGCGTTGGCGGCTCGGAGGTCGAGATTGCCTTCCACGGCGAGCGAAAATCCAGCACCGAGATTCGCAATCAGACCTGCATGAACTGCCATGCCGGTGCCGACATGATGCACTGGCACGGCAGCGCCCATGACTTCGACGGCATGGCCTGCGTCGACTGTCATCGTGTCCATCAGAAACAGGATCCGGCCCTGGATCCGTTTCAGCAAACCGCCGCCTGCACCAGCTGTCACCAGGCCCAGCACGCCGAGTTCCATCGCCCGTTCTCGCACCCGGTTCACGAAGGCCAGCTTTTGTGCTCGGACTGCCACAACCCGCACGGCGGTGCCGGGCCATCCGACCTGCACACGATGACCGTGAATGAAAGCTGCTACGGCTGTCATGCCGAAA
>SKQI01000025.1 GCA_007119095.1 Wenzhouxiangella sp.
AGCTCGGTCTCGATCTGATAGCGACCCAGGCGTTCCAACTCAAGCTCCCGTGGGCAGCCGACAACCCGGTTTGCGACAATCGGGCGCGCGAAGCAGATCGTACATCAGCGCACCATCATGACAATAACCACTGCCAGCAAGGCGATACCACCGACCAGGACCCAGGGCATCCAATTGCGGTTTGCCTTTGCCGTCGCTGACGCCGAGCTTGAAGCCGAGCCCTGGGAAGCATCCTGAAACAGGAATTCGACGCGACCGAAACGGACCCGATCACCGTGATGCAAGGCTTCGTTGGAAATGCGCTTGTCGTTGATGAAGGTGCCGTTGGTCGAGAGCAGATTGACAACGCGCCAACCGTCGGCATCGTGATTGATCCGCGCATGCTCGGAAGACACGCTGGAATCGGACAGAATGATGTCGCAGGAACTGGCCCTGCCGATGACGTGCCGTGCCCCGCCCAGGGGAAATTCTCGGCCTTTGACCTCGACACTCACGCCTCGGAGCTGCGCCTTGGCCGATGGATCGCCAGCGGTATTACCTGCTTCTTCAACCAGCTGATCGACTTCATCACGGCTGAAGACATGCGTCCCCTGCGGTCCGTGATCGCGTTTCGCCGGTTTTCTTGGCTTGCCTTCCTCACTCATGACCTAACCCTCTCGATGGATATTGATTATACCGAGCGCTTGCGAAATGGCCACCGCCAGCGCGGGCTGCTGGTGGCTGACTCCCCGGCAGAACGGCGTGGCCCCGCGATCAAAACCATGGACACGTTGTCGTGGGCGCCGGCGGCCAGCGTTTCGGCCAGCAGACGCTGCTGGACTGTCGCGAGGCTGTCACTGCTGCCCAGAATACGCGCGATTTCGCGATCATCCAGTTCACCGGTCAGTCCATCGGAGCACAGCAACAGCCATTCTCCGGCCTGCCAGCGATCTTCCAGCGTACCTACGCGCGGTTCGTGCTCGCCGGTCAGACCCAGGCAATCGGTCAAGACATGACGCTGAGGATGACGCGCGGCTTCATCAGCACTCAGCGCGCCGGCGGCAACCAGCATCCCGGCCACGTTGTGATCTCGGGTCAGCAACTCCAGCTCGGCGTTTTGCACCGAAAAACGATAAGCGCGACTATCCCCGACCCAGCAGATCTCGTAGCCGTCGCCGCGCTCAACCACAGCGACGATGGTTGTGCCCATATCCGCATAATCAGGCTGCTCTCGTTGCGCGGCGCGAATGGCATGATGCGCCTCGAGCACGGCATCACGCAAACCGGCCCCGGCGGCGAATTTTTCCCTCACGGTATCGCGGGCGATTTCACTGGCCCGGGCGCCACCAGCGTGCCCGCCCATGCCATCGGCCACGAGCCAAAGCCCAAGCCCATCGTCGGCCAGGATGGCGTCTTGATTATTTTCGCGGACCCGTCCAGTATCACTGATGCCAACGGAACGCTGGGCCTGCTGGCCTGGTGTCACCTGATTCATTGTTTATATATAGCGTAAAATTCGATCCAATGGTGCCATTCGATGGCACGCTGATCGAATCCATTCACCCCGTTCAACTCTCGCATACCCTACCCGATGAGCACCTTGCAATCTAGCAGCGCAGGTTCATGGCGCGTTTTGAAGTTTGGCGGCAGCTCGGTCACGCAGCCCAGTCACTGGCACATCATACGCCAGCGTGTGACCGAAACGCTCGACGCAGGCCAGAGTGTTGTCGTCGTGGCCTCGGCATTGCGCGGCATCACCGACCTGCTGCAAGCACAGCTAGACGCCAGCACGCGTCAGCCAGATGACCGTATCCATGCCGAGATTGCCCAGCGACACCGTGATCTGCTCGAGGCGCTGGCACTGCCGACAACGACACTGGACGCGGAGCTGGATCAGTTGCGCACCCAGCTTAAAGCCGTCAGCACCAGTGATGCACTGCCCCTGCAGGCAGAGCTGCTGGCGGCTGGTGAAATGCTGTCCAGTCGTCTGGGCGCGAGCTGGCTGGCCAGTCAGAAGCTCCCCATGCAATGGCTGGACAGCCGCGAAGTACTGATCTGCACAGACGACCCACGGCGCAGCCCGCGTGCCGCCTACTTGTCGGCCCAATGCCCGGCTCAGCCCGACCCCGAGCTGCAGCAGCGCCTTTCCCTGCGCGGCGCCGCCATGATCATGCCGGGTTTCGCTGCGGCCAATGCGCGCGGCGAAACGGTTGTCCTTGGCAGGGGTGGCTCGGACACATCCGCGACCACCCTGGCGGCGCTGCTCGAAGCCGATCGGGTGGAAATCCACTCCGATGTTCCAGGCCTGTTCACGGCTGATCCACGTCGGATCCCCACGGCCCGACTGCTGAAGATGGTCAGCTACCGCGAAGCCCAGGAGCTGGCTGCCATGGGCGCGCGCGCATTGCATCCGCGGTCTTTGATGCCCGTCCACCAGCACGGCATTCCGCTCTGGCTGCGCCAGACCGACCGACCGGATATCGACGGCACCCGGATAACACCGGAAGCCAGAGATCACGGCGCCCAGGTCAAGGCCATCGTCCAGCGCAAGAACATCACCCTGGTGTCGATGGAAGGCATCGACATGTGGCAGCAGGTCGGCTTCCTGGCCGATGTCTTTGCCGAGTTCAAAAATCTTGGGCTGTCGGTGGATCAGGTCTCCACTTCGGAGTCGAACGTCACGCTGACCCTGGACCCCGGTGCCAACCTGGCCGATCAGCGCACGCTGGAAGCGCTGCGCCGCCGGCTGGAACGTCACTGCAAGGTGGAAATACAGACCGATTGCGCAACGGTCAGCCTGGTTGGCCTGGGCATACGCACCATCCTGCACCGACTGGGCCCTGCGCTGGAAGTGTTCGAACAGCGCCGCATCTTTCAGGTCAGCCAGGCAGCCAACGATCTCAACCTGACCTTCGTGGTCGAGTCACGGCATGCCGATCGCCTCGTCCAGCAGCTGCATCAACAGGTCATCCCTGGTGGTGTCGGTGGCGACTCGGTGTTCGGGCCGACCTGGGAACAACTGTTCCGCCGCGAAATCGGCCAGGCGCCGCGTCGACACTGGTGGCAAGACAAACGCGGCGAGCTGCTTGACCTGATGGCCAAGCGCGACTGCGCCTATGTTTACCATCTCGACAGCGTGCGCGCCGCGGCGCGGCGTCTGAAGGCACTCAAGGCGGTCGATCGGGTGCTTTTCTCCATGAAAGCCAACCCCCATCCCGAGATCTTGAGGGCGCTGGTCGAGGAAGGCCTGGGCATCGAATGTGTTTCCCTGCCGGAGGCTCAACATGCCCTGGCCGCGGTTGATTCACTGCGCAATACCGACCTGTTGCTGACACCCAACTTTGCCAGTCGAAACGAATTTCTCGCCGCGCGCGATGCCGGGCTGCGTCTGACCATCGACAACAGCTACATCCTTGAGCACTGGGGCAGTGAACTGGCCGGCAGCGAAATTTTCCTGCGCCTGGACCCCGGCTCTGGCCTGGGCCATCACAAGATGGTGCGCACGGCCGGGTCCCACGCCAAATTCGGCGTACCGCTGAGCGAAATCGACCGGATTCGACGCCTGAGTGAGGCGCACGATATCCGGATCGTTGGTCTGCACGCCCATACCGGCTCCGGCATCCTGCACCCGGATAACTGGCATCGCACCCTATCCACGCTCGGCGAGGCAGCGCAGGAGTTGTCTGATGTCAGGGTCATCAACCTGGGCGGCGGCCTGGGCGTGCCTGATCGTCACGACGAACTGCCGCTGGATCTGACGGCGCTGGATGCCGGCCTCATCCAGCTGCGGCGTGAACTGGCCCGCCCCGTGGAAATCTGGATTGAACCGGGTCGCTACCTGGTCAGTGAAGCGGGCGTGCTGCTGGCCCGGGTCAATCAGACCAAGGGCAAGGGCGAGGTGCGTTATGTGGGCATTGCCACCGGCATGAACTCCCTGATCCGCCCGGCGCTCTACGGCGCCTGGCACGACATTGTCAACCTGAGTCGCCTGAACGAGCCCGGCGACCACATCTACAACGTCGTCGGACCGATCTGCGAAACGGGCGACATTCTCGGCATGGATCGCCTGCTACCGCAGTGCCACGAAGGCGATGTCATGCTGATTGCCAACACCGGTGCCTATGGGGCGGTGATGGCGTCGAGGTATAACCTGCGTGAGCCGGCGGAGGAGGTGGTTCTTTATTCCTCCCCGTAGACCTCGGCCAGATCCAGAAACTGCTCATGCAGGAGACGGCGCTCCAGGCGCAGCAGGTCGACCAGTTCGCGCTGGTTGAAGAACACGGTGCGGACCAGGATGCTGTCACGATAGAGCAGCACGTTGCGACGATAGCGCAGGGCGACAAAGCCCGTGGGTGGCAGGGCGGCCACGTATAGCAGCGTCTGGGGAAGACCCAGCTCGGTGTATTGCCAAAGCCACAGGCCGATGGCGGTGTAGGCGCCGGCAAAGGCCAGCACACCGAAACCGAACAAGGTGAAAGCTCGAACCGCCTCGTCTGACCCCAGCCGGCCCAGGCCGCGAGCCACCAGGTAGGGAACGAGGTTGTGAACCAGGCCAAACAGGGCAATCGGCGCCATCAGCACCGCATACAAGGTCATGCGCAGGCGAATCAGGCGCTGCCTGACCGGTTCATCAAAGGCCTGCCCCAGGACACCGCGCAGCTCGGTCTGGCGCAAGTGGTCCTTGTAACGCTCCAGGCGATTGCGCAGGGCCATGACCCGGGCCGGATCACTGGACCAGCAGTCGGCCAAGACGTTGTGGATGTGCTGGCGCGAGTGCATCCGACGCTCGAAGGCCAGACTGCTTTCCGGGGTAGCGCGGCGGTACCAGGCTGCCAATCGCCATAGCCAGCGCTTGAGAAAACGCTGATCGGTATCGGGATTGACCGGGCGGGCATCGTCGGGCTCGAAACGGCGCCCCAGCTGTTCACCGAATACTTCGGCCAGGTCTTCGACCAGCTGGCTGAGACGTGCATCCTCGACCGTCACCACCTGCTGCCCCAGTCGCTGCTTGATATCTGCGGTCAGTTCGGCGAGCGCGGCCGCCGGATCGCTGGCGAATTGCTGCGCATGATCGGCCACGCGAATCGGCCGACCGAACCGCAGCAACACGGCTGACATCAGGAAACCACGATTTTCAAAGTTGATACCGACCGGAACGACGACCAGGTCCAGCTGATTGTCGTTGCGCGCTTCGGCGCCCAAGGCAATGCGCGCCGTGCCCTTCCGCAACGGCCCGATCCGGGTCGGCGGTGAGTTGCGACCCTCGGGAAACACACCCACGCAGCCGCCCGCTTCGAGCAGTTCATAAACCTTGTCGAATACCTCAAGATTCCGTGCAGCGGCATCGCCCACTTCGTGAGCGCGGTAGATCGGTACCGCACCCAGGCGCTTGAACAGGGCGGCCAACGGGCGAAAACGGAACAGCCCGCTGCGTGCCAGGTAATGAATCGGTCGCTTCAGCTGGGTAGCCAGCAGAATCGAGTCGAGAATCGAGCTGGGGTGATTGGCCGCGAGGATCACCGGCCCCTGCTCCGGCACATGCTCCACGCCAGTGGCCCGGATTTCGGCGAAATAGAGCTGGTTGACCAGGGCCAGAAAACGAACGACGATCTTGTAGAACTTCATGTCACTACCCACAGCGACAGGTCACCAGGCAACGTCTTGGTGGGCGCATCTCTCATCACATCGCCGCGGCGACTCAAGACCAGCTCCCGGGCAGAACGTCGCTTCAGTTCAGCGCAGAGCGTCGGCCAGTCGGAGCAGGCAAGGGTTGTCAACCGCCAGGCGTCTGGCTTAGACAAGCGCTGACCGAGCCATCGACCGGCCTGTGCGGCCAGTTCAGCACCACCGCTGACCAACACATCCAGTCTGGCATCAGCCGCTTCGGCGCTGAGGATGCCAGACTCAAGCACAGTCTCAAGGCTGGCTGGCTGTTCAATCAGGGCAACAACAGGGCCTGTCCGGCCGGCGCCAGCAGCGGCCAGCAGCACCTGCCTGGTTGATCCGCTGGCCAGCGCCCAGGCCGAGCGCCCCAGACGACGACCGAGTCCACCCCCGTAGCCCACCAGCCCGGCGATCGCAATGTCGACTGGCTGCTCCAGTCGCTGCAGCGCAACGGCAAGGCTGCCGCGCTGCACATCGAGGCCTG
>SKQI01000117.1 GCA_007119095.1 Wenzhouxiangella sp.
CTGGGCGGCAACCTGCCGAATCAGAACCCGCAGTTCAGCGAAGTCATTCCGCCCACCAGCGCACCCAACGCCGGTGGCAACGTTCGCCAGCGCACCGGATCCCCAATTATCGATCGCGGCAACAACAGCTACATCGACGACGACAGCCTGGATCTGGACGGCCTTGAGCGAATCATCGACAACATTGTCGACCTCGGCCCATACGAATTCGGCAACGACGGGCTGTTCAGGGACCGGTTCGAAAACTAAACCGACGTTGGCTACGGGCCGGGCCAGCAAGGGCCCGGCTCAGGCATCCAGGGGAACTGTCAGGGCGGCATGGAAGGTGCTGCTGTGAGTCCAGGTCTTCAAGCCGGCGCGTTCTTCGTAGGCCAGGGCCAGGCGCTGCTTGATATTGCTTACGCCAAGCCCATGACCATGGCTGGGGATGGCATCGGCCGCATCCGGAACCGGGTTTTCGATCTCGAAGCGCAGGCGGCGAAAGCTTATGCGCTGGGCACGAATCGACAGCTTCCCGCCCTTGGGTCGCGCGGCAATGCCGTGAATCACGGCATTTTCTACCAGCGGCTGCAGAATCAGCGCTGGAATCTCAAGCCCTTGCGGCAGATTATCGGGCAACGACCATTCGACCTCCAGCCGATCACCCAGTCGCAGCTTTTCAATCCGCAGGTAGGCCCGTACCAGGGCGAGCTCTTCCTCCAGGCTGTGTCGCGCCTCATCGACCAGGCCGGCTTTCAGCAGATCCGAAAGGTCCAGCAGCGCCTCCTCCGCCTCGCCCGGGTTGTTCTGAATCAGCTCGACAATGGCATTCAAGGCATTGAACAAAAAATGAGGCCGAATCCGAGCCTGCAAGGCCCCCAGCCTGGCCCGCGCTTCCGCGGCGATCTGGTTGCGCCAGCGTTGCTGCAACACAAGATAGCGGGTGTAGACCAAGGCGATCAGCAACGCCAACATCCCATTGCGCAGAAGAAACCAGTTTGCTTCATCGGCTGCAGGCTCAACCCATTTTATGGCCAGAAAGCTGTAGGCAAAGGTGATTATGGGAAGAATCAGGAAGATAGCCAAGGCCCGCAGAACAACAGCGTTCAGTCGGGCGTGCAGCGCGCAGACAATGAACGCGCTGGTCAATGCCACCAGCATCACGAAAGGCAAGGCCAGGCCGAAGATCTGCAGGAAGTCTGCAGGCTCCCCGGCCTGCCCTAGCGCTAGGAAGGCAGCCAGCAAGGCTGTCAGTAGAACCAGAAAGACCAGATTGCGGGGGGAGCAGGGTCTCGCAGAACCGCGCTCCCTCTCCTGCACAAGAATTACCGCAGACTATCAGGAGAAAAGATCAGAAAACACACTTGCGCAAGTTTAGTGGTCGATCCAAAGCAGCAGTACTTCTCTCGAGCCACCCTCGGAACCTTCAGGCAACACCGACTCTGCAACATAGACGCTCAAACCACTTCGAAGGGTCGGAGGTGCCTCTCCTGAGATAGTCTTGATTGTTGTCCTCTCGGTAACCAGAAAAACACCTCGGTCAACGATTCTCAAGTAACCAGAAGATGAAGAGTATTGAGATACCAGCGAAAATTGTTCCTCATCTGGAACAGGGACATGCAGAGCAGAAACTCGATCCGCCGACAACGCCAAAGCGAAGGTGATACCCAGAAGAAACACTCGAAAAATCTTTACGTTCATAGGTCACTCACCTAACAAGTCTTAGCAAAAAATAACACCAGTCACCAACAATCGCCTACGGGCAACTCAGCTGAGTTTCCCCTAATACCAAGGTGATTCAATGTGAGCGTGCCGCAACGATCTCGTGTCTGATTACCCACGCCCTGCGGCGTCGCCGTAACCGTAAAGGTATCGGACTCGTCTTCCACCGTAATCACGTACCGGCCATTATCGGTGGTCCTCCCATCAATCTCGCAATTGTCATAACCATTAGTTCGGGTGAAACATCGCTCGTATAGCTGGGCGATATCCATCATGTCAGCCTGCGCTGCACTGCGGCTAGATTCAATGACGTGACGCTGGTAAGCCGGGTAGGCGATAGCCGCGAGAACAGCTATCACCGCTACCACGATAAGCAACTCGATCAGCGTAAAACCTGACTGATTGCTGCTTGAAAGGCTCGATTCATTTTTCATGCACTACTCCGTCTGCAGCCAATGGAACCGACGGCCAAACTGGAAGTCTGCCGCTTCTTCGCGAGAGGCATCGTCCTCGAAACAGAAAGTATCGCCAGCGATTGTGATGCAAATCGAAGGCGCTTCCGGGGGATCGTCTGGATCGGTTGGGTCATCCGGGTCCGAAGGATCATCGGGTTCAGGCCGCGCCGTCACACCCCTGACAAACACGGCGGGGCGCGCTGGCGCACCTTCGACATTCCTGACGACAGCGCCGTATTCACCGAGCCCTTCCAATGGGAACGCACCCTGGCCGCTGGGCAGACTCATTACATACAGGTCATTGAATCCACCGGCCACGCAAACATCTTCGGTCGGTGAAAACGAGCTAAAGATCACTCGGTCCCGGAGCACGAACGGAGCAAACAGAACCCTGTGCCCCTCAGGCAGTTTCACAAACCACCCTTTTTCAGTGCTCCCCTCTTCTATCTCAGCCTGGGCGCCTGTCGCGGCGCCTTCGAAGGATCGATCCACCAGATTGTCACGACTAAAATTCGGCTCCGACCCTTCCGGGTTCAAGTCATGAATAACATAGAAGTACTCGTCTGGCCCGGTTGCATCGTCGTCGCCTACCTCGAAATACTTCCCGGTTCCAAAAGAAACAACAAAACCAACATTTCCGGTGCTTACGGGGTAACTGATATCGGGGGCAGCGGTGATCGGCCGGTCTCCACTGAACACTCTCTTGCCATCGGCACTTAGATCGTCGAGATCGAAACGCCAAAGGTTTCCATGCAAATCGCCGGCGTAAACCCAGCGATGATGCAGCTCGGCCGGCCGGCTAAAGCCCAACCGTAGATCAGAAAGTCCATTTGGATTGGCAGAGGTACCGGCACTACCCAGCAGACTCGCCAACACTTCACCGGTCTCCAGGTCGAACACCAGCAGGCGCGCATCATGATTTTCAGAGTTGTAGCCATTACCAACCACCACGACCCATGTTCCGTCACTGAGTCTGGCCACCTGCGGTGCTGAGAAGGTGTACCCCAAATCATTGGCATGAGCACCCAAGTCCTCCGTAGTCCGTTCCCAGAGCACGGTCGGCAGGGTATTGCCATCACCCACCTCGGTCACATCCAGCGCAAAAATGGATCTTCCGCCAGCACCGAGAGACCCGACCAACACGGTCGCCCAGTCACCGTCTATCTGTGCGTCAGCAATCTGCGTCTTGCCGTCCATGGTGTAGACGAAAGCCGGGGACGGCAGAGCTACTTTTTCCAGTCGCGGCCAAACGCCACGCGGAACATAGCCAAAAATCTCCCTGCCCGCATTCTGCCCCTGCGCGCGGAAGGCGTGCAGGATGCCATCGTTTGAGCCCACGTAAACGACAGGGTCGCGACCCGCTTTTTCGGTGACGAATTCATTGTAGGTGCTGCCACCACCCTCATCGCTCGGCAGGCGCGCCCAGTCGAAATTGCGCTGACGCTGAACGAGCGGTTCGGACCCCGCAATCGCACCTATCAGCGTCTCGCGGTTTCTGAATGGGCCACCTTGCTCCTGCTCCATGGCCTGACTGCCATGAACGTAATCAACGATGCTTCGGGCATAAACAAGATCCTCTTCAGACGGATTTTGGCCGGCAATGGCATTGACCAACTCGTTATTGGAATTATTGAACGTGCCACCATGGGTGATCAGCGTGCGGGCAAACCAGTTCACCGGCAACCGCTCGCTTGCTCGCCATTGCACGCTGGGCTCTTCGCTGGTCAGATCAGAAACTGCTTCGACTTCACCGCTCCAGTCGGACGGGTCTGTAATCGTCCGAAACGCCAGGTCGTCATCAAGGAGGACCGACCCTGAAACAGTAGTACCGAACTGAGCTTGAGAATCAGCAATGACCTGCTGAAAAATATCATTCACCGCCTCGAAGAGAGCGGCTGGGTTATTCGCCAAGAAAGGGGTGTCAGTTCCTCCCGCTGCCGCCAGACGATCCAACGCATCATCCGGCACGGCCGGCGGCATTGAAAATCCTACAACGTATACGGAAACACCAGCCTGCTGGTTGAAACTCTCGGCGGCAGCAATGGCGTCAGTCAGAGCGGCTTCAACATCCGCGCCATAGCCCGCGCCGTCGATCCGTCGAGAGGGCATACCATCTGTTAACCAGATTGCCGCATCGACGCCGCATGACTCTGGGATTGGATAAACACCTGCCCGTCTACCTTGATCCGTGCCAAAATTTGCAGTCTGATTAAGAAAGTAGTCACGCGCTGTCAGTAGCGTGCCCTGCAGTGGTGTATCACCAGCAGCAATGATCGGCTCCTCTGGATCCGTCAAAAGGTTCGGGTTGGTATTGTCATGATGAACCGGAGCAAGCTTCAATGCCAATGCGTCTGCGTGTTCTTCATCCAAAAACCGGATGGGCGTGTGAAGATATCCCCGACCAGGCGAACCCTGCGCGAGCCACTCAGGCCGCTCGAACGCCAGCCAAACCATGAGCCGCCCCCAATGGGTCACACCTCGAGCACGGGCGCTGTCAGTCAGGGTGCCAGTAGTCGCAAATGCTCCGTCGGTGTAACCTCGATTCGGTGTCGGATTCCAACCTTGATTATCGGGGGGTACAACATTGCTGGTTCCAGTCTTGTTTCGCCAACAACGAAAAGGGAACGGCTCAGTCAGAAATCCGCCTCCCGGCTCACGGGTGTAGCAATAAGTGTCCTGATCATTAAATGAATACCCTGGAACACCGATATTGTAGTGGATCCATTCACCAGGGCTGCTGGGATTTGGTGTGCGAAAGGCTTTTGTTTGAGAATCCCAGGGAGCACCGGGAAAATCCGGGTCCCAGTCGGCGGGGTTATAGCTGACGTCATAGAGACGGTTCCCCACTCGCACTAACCTCGTGTTGTTGGAGCCCGTCCCTAATGGGAACTGCTGATACGCCATCAAGCCGAGATTGATCTGATCGCGATAATCAGCCAACAAGCCTCGGCCAACTTCCCTGATCATTTCTGACTTACTAAGCGGACTGACCGCACCAACTGGGCAATCAGCGGGCGCCGGCGGGGCACAGTCGGCTGCAACGAGACCATCCAGGTCTTCAACCATCGAGTTGGAATTATCGAGAATAAGGAGAATATTGGGCGGCTGGCCAGTCGCAAGGGCCAGGGGTTGTGGGGCGATATTCAGCGCACCCTGGGCCGGCAGTCCGACGCACAGGGCCAAACTGGCAATGGCAAAGATGAAAAAACTTTTGTTCATGACTATGCTCCAGGCTGCTGAACACTGGGCTGAACAAGGCCCGGCAAAAGAAAAGCGTTCAATGATTCATTGGCGAACGAGACAGACAAAACGCATCGGCACTTAGTCGTCATCGTCGTCACCCATGCCAAAGCCGCGGAACAATGGCCCGTTGTAAACCGTCTGCACAAGCACTCTCGAAGCCCCGGTGGCGCCTTGGCCACGGGCGACAATGGCAATCAGTTGGTCATCACGAAGGGACCCAAATCCGCCTGTACCGGAGCCGTCGCCTGCTTCCCTGGCTCTGCCGGTACGGTCAAAGCATCGGTCCACGGGCAGTTGAAGCACCGAAAATTCGGCCGTCCCGTTGATTCCCTGCAGAGCAACGGGTGTCCAAGGAATATTGTCCATACATTCCTGCACCAGAATGGCGCTGGTTCCTGAGCATCCAAGCGGTTCGGGGCACTGCTGCGGCCACTCCGGAAACATCACCTCGGCATCGGCCTCCAGCAAGGCCCTGTGGTTACGCTCTGCGGTTCTGGCCGCCAGCTCGGCCAGCTGGAAGGCATTGTTGCGGTCAGCAAAGTTTCCGGCCATGCGCTCCTGCAACTGGGTGTTCTGCATGGACGCCAGGCCCAGCAGGGTAAGCACCAGCAGCAAGATCAGGGCCAGCACCAGGGTGGCGCCGCGCTGGCCACTTGCGAGCCGGCTTGAAAGCTTGTTCATACTCATGACAGCTGAACCTCAGCGAACCGTGATGCGGTTGCGAA
>SKQI01000286.1 GCA_007119095.1 Wenzhouxiangella sp.
GCCTGGTACCGGGCCGGGCGGCTGCTGGTCAATCCGCAGTCGGCGCTAGTCGCCGAACTGCGTCGTCTGGCCGGACAACAGGCCTTCAGCCAGGGGGGCCGCGAAGTCCAGGCCTGGATCCTGCGCGAATATGTGCGCAAGCTCGGCTACCAGGCCATCGAGCTGTACGGCGGCTTCGCGACGCTGGAGCGAGCCAACCCGACCTTGCTCTCTAACGACGGCGACGCTGTCGAACAGGTGCTGGACGAAGAGCAGCCGCTGCGCCTGCTCGTGCTCGGCAGAACCAATGCCGGCAAGTCCAGCCTGATCAACGCCCTGTTCGGCCAGGCCCTGGCCCGGGCCGATGTGTTGCCCGATACCACCGAGGGGCTGGACAGCTACCGACTGGTCGATGACGAAGGACTGGATGCCCTGATCATCGACAGCCCCGGTTTCGACGGCCAGGCCGCCGGTGCCCGGGCGACGAAACAAGCACTGCTCGAGGCCGACCTGGTGTTCTGGGTCAGCGCTGCGCACCGCGCCGACCGGGCCGCGGAACGCGCCGCCCTGGATCAGCTTCGGCAGACGCTGGCGGCCGGCGAGCGGCGGATGCCGCCGCTGCTAATTGCCTTGAGCCATATCGACCTGCTCTCGCCCCGGCGCGAGTGGCAGCCACCCTACCAGCTTCGCCCCCCTGCCGGCGCCAAGGCCGAGCAAATCGCCGAAGCCGTGGAAGCGGCTGCCGTCGATCTGGGGGTGGAGCCAGGTCAGGTCGTGCCGGTTTGCTTGCACCAGGAGCGCCGCTACAACGTCGACGACGCGCTATGGGCGGCCATGTTGGTGGCCTTGCCCGAGGCCAACCGGGTGCGGCTGCTGCGCTGTCTGCGCCTGCAAAAGCGCGACGAGAACTGGGCGCTGCTACTGACCCAGCTGAAGAACAGCGGCCGTCTGCTTGGCCGGTTGCGTCCAGGTGCTGCCCGCTTATGACGCACTGCGTCATTACTTTTCAATTCAGGCAAGGCAAAATGGCCATGCTTTTTAGCAAACATAAATCTTGCTTCGGGAGTAGAGATGAGCGACATAGCGATCGTGACAGGCGGCACGCGCGGCATCGGCGCGGCCATTTCGGAAGAATTGATTCGGGCCGGCTATACGGTGGCGGCTACCTACGGTAGCGACACCGAGTCGGCCAAACAGTTTGCGGACGCAACCGGTGCCAAGGTGTACCAATGGGACGTATCCGATTTCGAAGCCTGTCAGGCTGGCGTAAAGCGCGTCGAAGAAGAATTGGGCCCCGTGAGTATCCTGGTCAACAACGCCGGGATCACGCGCGACGGCACCATGCACAAGATGACGCCTGAACGCTGGCAAGCGGTCATTCAAACCAACTTGAGCTCATGCTTCAACATGTGTCGCGCCGTCATTGAGGGCATGCGCGAACGTCAGTACGGGCGGATCGTCAACATTGGCTCGATCAACGGCCAGGCCGGCCAGTACGGCCAGGTGAACTACGCGGCGGCCAAGTCCGGCATCCACGGCTTCACCAAGGCCCTGGCCCAGGAGGGTGCCGGCGTTGGCATTACCGTCAACGCCATTGCCCCGGGCTACATCGAGACCAGCATGGTGGCCGCCGTCCCTGACCATGTGATGGAGAAAATCGTCGCCAAGATCCCGGTTGGCCGTCTCGGCCAACCGGATGAAATCGCCCGCGGAGTGTCGTTCCTGGTGGATCGGAATGCGGGCTTTATCACCGGCTCAACGCTGTCGATCAACGGCGGACAACATATGTACTGAACGGGTGAAGAGGTGAAGAGGTGAAGAGGTGAAGAGGTTAAGAGGTTACCCCTTCACCCCTTCACCCCTTTACCCTTTCACCCTTTTTTGTTGCACCGCACAAAACGCTGTGCTAGAATTTTGTGCAACGCACAATTGTGCGTCACCCTAACCCTAGCAAGCGAGATCGAGACATGAGCAACCAAACCGCATTCGCCGAAATGAAGAAGGCCCAGGAAATCCTGGCCGAAGCCATCGACAAGTCTGCCAAGACCAATCTTGAAGCCGTCGAAAAGCTGATGGAGCTGAACAAGCAGCGCTTCAGCGAGATGGGTGACCTGAGCAATCCCAGCGACTTCGTATCGCGCCAGTCGGCCGCGTTCAAGGACTACGTGGATTTCTTGAGCGGTCACGTTGAAGCACTGACCGCCATCGGCAACGACTCCCGCGAGCAGCTCACCGAGCTGTCCCAGGAATTCGCCAAGGGACTGGATTTTTCCAGCTTTTTCCCCTTCGCCGACACCGGCAGCAGCAAGACCAAGGCCAAGAGCACTGCCAAGAGCAGCTAAACTGTAGCCCGAACAGTTCATGAATTGTTCGGGCTAACCTATCCGCTGGCAGCCTTCGCGGCTGCCAGCACTTCTTTGCATTGCCGACCAGAGAAAGCCATGGCCAAAGCCGAGCGAATCATAAAGAAGTACGCCAACCGTCGTCTCTATGACACCGAATCCAGCCAGAGCATCACCTTGCAGGACGTTCGCGAACTGATCGGAGCCGGCTACCCCGTCAAGGTTGTAGAGGCCAAGACCGACAAGGACGTTACCCGCTCGGTGCTGCTGCAAATCGTTGCTGATCAGGAACTGCTGGGGCGCCCTGTGCTCAGCAATGAATTCCTGGAAGCCATGATCAGGGTCAATTCCAATCCAATGCGCGACCTGACTCGCGGCTACCTGGAAAAGGTAATGACTCACCTTGAGTCACAGCAGCACAGTGTCGAACAGGCCTGGTCAAAAACACTGAAGAAAAGTGGCCTTGGGGAGGTGGGCAGCCTGGCCTTCGAGCCCTTTCGTCAATTTCAAAGCCGAATGTTTGCTCTCTGGTCCGAAGCTTTGAGCCCGCCACTGCGCGATTCCGACCGACCCGGCGACGACTCGGACAACAGCAAGTAGCCCCCCAAAACAATATGCCTGGCGAAGCGCTGCCGCGGCTGGCTGCCATTGGCCTGCCTTCTCGCATTACAACAACAAGGGATTATCTGCATGCAGATTGACAGCAGCAAAATCATCATCACCGGGGCAGCACGTGGGCTGGGTCTGGCCATGGCCCGGCACCTGGCCGCTACCGGCGCCAAGCTCGGCCTGATCGACATCGAACAAGCCGCTCTCCACGAAGCACTATCCACCCTGCCAGGCAGCGGCCACCATGCCCACGTTGCCAATGTGGCCGACGAAGACCAGGTGGATCATGCCTTCGATGCGCTTGCCGACGCCCTGAGTGGCATTGATGCTGCGGTCAACAACGCCGGCATCACCCGCGATGGTCTGCTGGTCAAGGTCAAGGACGGAAAGGTTGTGGATCGGCTATCGATGGACCAATGGCAGCAGGTCTTGGATGTCAACCTGACCGGTGTGTTTCTTTGCGGCCGGGCCGCGGCCAGCCACATGATCAAGCAGGGCAGCGGCGGCGTGATCATCAATATCTCCAGCATTTCCAAGGCCGGCAACTTCGGCCAGAGCAACTACTCGGCAGCAAAGGCCGGCGTGGCCGCCATGGCGGTAACCTGGGCCAGGGAGCTTGCCCGCTACGGCATCCGCACGGCCTCTGTCTCGCCCGGTTTCACCCGCACCGAACTGGTTGCCGGCATGCCTGAAAAAGCCATAGCGCGGATTACCTCTCAGATTCCCGCCGGGCGCCTCGGGGAACCAGACGAGATTGCTGCTACCATTCGGTTCATACTCGAAAATGATTACATCAGCGGCCGCGATTTCGCCGTTGATGGCGCCTTGCGACTTTAGAGATTTTTCCATGAGCGAGAAAAAAGTAGCGAACAGCCCAGACCAGCTCAACGACTCCGTCGGCGCTGAGTTGATACGCATCTCCCAGCTGTCCACCAGCCTGACGCTGGGTCTGGCCAAGCGCTGGGAATTGCCCGACTTTGACCCGCTCAATTTGCGCAGACCCGCCTTTCAGGCCGCCTGGAGCACGCTCACCCACCCCCGCCGCACGCTGGCCGCGCAGTGGGATCTGACCCGTCGCTACCTGGGTCTAATGCGCTATCTGGGCTTGCGCATGCTGCGTCGCTCGACCCGTCCTGCAGCGGCAGTGGAAAAAGGTGACCGCCGCTTCCGCAGCGAGGCCTGGGATGAACAGCTGATTTTTGACCTGTTGCGCCAGGCTTATCTGCTGACCTCCGGCTGGTTGCTGGACAGCATTGCCCGGATGCAGGATTTACCGCCGGAAGACCGGATGCGCATAGCCTTTTACACTCGGCAATTCGCCGATGCGCTTTCGCCGTCGAACTTCATCCTGACCAATCCCGAAATTCTCGACACGACAAAGCGCGAGAAGGGCCTGAACTTGCTGCGTGGCTTCCGCCAGTTGCTGGAAGACATGGAACGCGGCGACGGTCAGCTATTGATTTCCATGACCAACCCGGACGCTTTCGAGGTTGGCAAGAATATCGCCACCACGGAAGGCGCCGTGGTGTTCGAAAACGAGATGATGCAGCTGATCCAGTATGCGCCGCGGACAAAAACGGCCTACACCCGACCGCTACTGATCATCCCGCCCTGGATCAACAAGTTCTATATTCTCGATCTGCAGCCGAAGAATTCCTTCATCCGCTGGGCTGTCGATCGGGGCTATACGGTGTTCGTCATTTCCTGGGTCAACCCGGACGAAAAGATGCGCTACAAGCGCTTCGAAGACTACATGCACGAAGGCATCCTGGCCGCGCTGGATGCGATCGAGCAGGCTACGGGACAGCGCGAAGTCAATACCATCGGCTACTGCATCGGCGGCACGCTGCTGGCCGCAGCCCTGGCCTGGATGAAGGCCAGGGACGACGACCGGATCAAGTCAGCCACCTACTTCACCGCCCAGGTTGACTTCTCGGAGGCCGGCGAACTCCAGGTCTTTATCGACGACAAGCAGCTCAACAGCCTGGAAAAGCGCATGCAGGCACGCGGCTACCTGGATGGGGAAGCGATGTCGATGACCTTCAACATGCTGCGCGCCAACGACTTGATCTGGACCTTCGTGGTCAACAACTACCTGCTGGGAAAAAAGCCGGCCAACTTCGACCTGCTGTACTGGAACTCGGACTTCACCCGACTTCCCGAGACCATGCATACCTTCTACCTGCGCAACATGTACCTGGAAAACAAGCTGGTGGAGCCGGGCGGCATCGACATGGACGGGGTACCGATTGACCTGCGCACGATTGAAATCCCGACCTACATCCAGTCCAGCCGCGAAGACCACATCGCGCCCTATCGCTCCGTCTACAAGGCCACCCAGATTTACAGCGGTGATACCACCTTCATGATGGCAGGCAGCGGCCATATTGCCGGCGTCATCAACCCGCCCGCCGCGAACAAGTATGGATACTGGACGAACGATGAACTGCCCGTTGACGTGGAGGACTGGATCGCTGGCGCAGAGGCCCATCAAGGCTCATGGTGGCCGCACTGGGACAACTGGCTAAAGCAGCACTCAGGTCGTCGGATCAAGGCGCGCCAGCCGGGCGACGGCCAGCTTGCGGTCATCGAGCCGGCACCGGGTCGCTACGTCAAGAGTTGACGTCAGTCGTTTCGAAAACGATCGCGGAAGATCACATCAACCAGCGCCGGCTCGTTCTGGCGTAAAACAATCCAGAAGCCGGTTCGCATCGTGAAGCTGGCGCCAGCCGGCGCCGGCACCTGCTGGGCCTCATGCTGGCCCACTGTTCCATGCAAGGTGTAGGCACCACCTTCGGCCAGGCGGCCTCCGCCGGAGATTCGCGACCGGCTGATCGAGTAGCCAACGCCCATCGGTTGCGCTGAAAGCTGATCGTCTGCGGATTGCTCAGCCTGATCAGCGTTGGCCTGGCCCGGCAAAATCACCGACCCGGCCAGCAGACTGACAGCGACCAGCAAACGCTCGATCACGGAGCCTCCCGCTGCTCAATCAAGCGCCGAAGCTCTGCCAGCTCATCACGCATGGCCTGCATTTCCCAATCCTGCTGCTGGTTATGCTCGCGTAGCTCCCTGTTCTCGGCTTCTAGGCGCGCGTTCAACCCCTGGATGGCCGCCAGGGCCACTCCACTGACATCGACGGTGCTGATGGTATCGGCATCAACACCCAGCCCGAAGGTGGCGTGGAAATCCTCAGCCATGGGGCCGAGATGCTGACCCTCTGCCGGTGAATCCCGATAGGTCCAGCGGCTGATCGGCAGCCCCAGTACACCGCGCAGAACGGCATCCACATCCACGGCCTCGAAGCCGGATTTCAGGTAGCGACTGGAACTATTGGTCCAGGTGCCACCCACGGTCAAATGGGCACCCGTAGAGGTGCTGATGAATCGGGTCGGTGACAGATTGATGGCATTGCCAGTGCCAAAGAAAACGCCGCCTGATGCACGAACGAGAAACTGGTTCTGGCCGGCCGAAACGAAATTGCTGTTCTGCGAGTCAGCCCACATGAAGGTACCCTGATCGCCTGGAGCCGTGGGTGCCTGGGAAACACCAGCGCAGGCAAAACCCGGCAGTCCGGAACCTGCACCCGGGCGAATTTTTGCGCGCCGCCCGCCAGCGAAAGAGAAACTGCCGCCGGCGCAGTTAGCCTCGCCGCCAGCCACCGTGCTGCTGCGCTGGCTGGCGGTATTGAAAATGCCGCCGCCAACCGTTGCTCCCAACTCGGTGGCGAAATTGGAGTTGCCGCCACTGACCGTTCCCGTCGGCGCCAGCACCTGGTTGTCCAGACCGCCAGCGACCACGCCATGCGCATCTTCAACCCGATTGTTTTCTCCGCCTATGATCGCGCTGAAGCTGCCGCGGGCAATATTGTCAAAACCGCCGCCAACGGTGGCATACTCGCGACCGGCGATATTGTTCCAGCCGCCACCAACGGTGGGGAAAAGCGATGCGCCCGGGGATGAATCACTACCGGCGGTATTGCCGAAACCACCGGCTACCGTGCCCCAATCGCTCAGCACCCGGTTCGCCGCCCGAAAATCCAGCAAAGGATTATCCTCGCCGCCACCGCCACCGATAGTGGCACCTCGTACACCGGCAAGAATGAAGTTTTCCGGACTGCCCTGGATGATATTCGCCGACGGGCCCTGCGGGGTGGTCACGCTCTCGAAGAAAGCAACGCGCTGATTATTGGCTCGCAAGTTCAGCGGCACGTTGTCGGTGGTGCCAATAAAGTTGATGCCGGCATTGGTACCGGCATTGCCGGTCAAGGACCAGCCTGAACCACCGCCGGCAGCACAGGTCACACTGCCATCCTGGTTGATCTGGTTGATCGCCTGGCCGCCAGTGCATGTCCCGCTCACCCTACGCTGTACCTGGCTGGCATCTATTTGGGTCACACCAACGGCGCCCGCTTGAATGCTGGTTTCGCTGACCGACCCCGGCATCGCCAGACCAGCCGCTCGGGCGTAAGGCACCGAGGTCAATGGGGTGCGCGGACTCATGGTTTCCCAGGCGCCGCCCACGGCGCTGTCACGAACATCCACCTCCAACCAACGTGGCTCGTTGGAAAAGGCCGCTGCCCCAAAGTCCAGGGTGACGGTGAAAACACCGTCATCAACGGCGACCGCCGGGATGGTCAACTGCTGTCCTTGCTGACCGCCACCCGTTTCAGCGGTGTACAGCCTGAATCTGAAATCATGGTCACCCGCAATAGGATCCCCGCCCAGACGAAGCTCGCCCTGGTAGGTGAAACTGGTATCGGTGACCGCCTGACTCTGTGTGCCCAGCAACAGGCACAGCAGTGCAGCAGGGGCCAACATCCATGCTGCAAATTTGCGAATACTATTCATGACCGGCAATCCGGCATTTTCTTCAGGCTTCATCATCGGACGCGCCAGCGCTGAGGTCAAGCCAAACCGATCACACCTTGCGCAAATAAGCGGCCCAAACCGCCGAGCGCTGTTGCCACATCGTTGTTCAATAGGCCGCGCCAGCAGCAACCGGAGAAACATTAAAACCCTGGCTCTCGGCAATCAGACGGAAGGCGACGTGATACTTGAATATGTTGCTGACATATTCCACCGTCTCGCGACCAATCACCCGGGCGGCAATGAATTCGACATTGTCAAACCAGACGTTGGGATCAAGCCCTTCCTGCTCAGCCTGACGTCGCATTTCTCGAACCCGACGCGGGCCAGCATTGTAAGAAGCCAGGGCAAACAACAGCCGGTTATCCTCGTCCATGGGCTCATCGGCGTAGTAGCGATCAATCATCCAGCGCAAATAGCGAGCGCCTGCATGAATGTTGTTGGGCAATTCATTGATATCCCCAACACCCAGTTCGGCCGCCGTGGAAGGGAGCAGCTGCATCACCCCGACCGCCCCGGCGGGTGAACGCGCACCCTGATTGAGCCGGGATTCCTGGTACCCCTGGGCAACCAGCAACAGCCAATCGAGTTCGTACTGGTTGCCGAAATGCTGAAAGAGATCAGCTTTGCGCCGAAAGCGCGCCATCCGCTCTTCCTGACCCTCTTCCATCACCCAGCGGGTGTCCCGAAGAAAACGCTCAAAAGCCACGTTACCAAACAGCGTGCCGGCGCGGTGGGTCTGCAGAAACTCGTTCAACGCCGCCTGCAACTGCGAGCTTTCAGGGCGCACGGCAAAAGCGATGTCAGCGCCCTGGCGCAGCACGATATCCTCATGTACGGTCAGCTCAGGCAACACCCGCCCCCAGAAATCAGCCAGATAGTCGTCCGCCACCGCGTGCGGAACGACGCCGGCATTGACCAGCTCAAGCACATCACCCACTTCAAAGTGAGCGGCAGCGGTCTCCATGTGTATCAAAGGACGCCCGGCGTTCTGAAACTGTCGGTTCAGATCGGTCAAACTCTCAAAGAAGCTGGAGCCGGGGCGCACGTACACCGTGCGCCCGCTGAGCTCTTCCAGAGACTCAATAGGCTGAGCCGATGGCCCTGAGACCAGCAGTTCGCTGACATTCCTGACCAGCGGCTCGGTAAAGGCCACCTGTGCCTGACGCGCTTCGGTCACCGTGAGGTTGGCCGCGATCAGGTCACCGCGCCCCTCGAGCAGCCAGGGGATGAGTCGGTCACGCGTGACCGGTACATACACCACCTGAACGCGCAAATGACCCCGGTTCAGTTTTTCATTGAGATGATCCTCAAAAGCTTCCATGAACGCGTGGGACAAGCCGCGCTGGCTGCCACGGGCGTCGAGAAAGAAAAATGTCCGGCTGTAGGGAACCAACGCCCGGATTTGTCGGCGTTCGATCATGCCGTCCAGGTCGCCAACGAAGTTCCCGACCAGCGGCGCAGCCACCTCGGCCAGGCTGTCACCGGCCGATTCCGGAACATCATCGCGCTGACAACCCACGGTCAGCCAAACAAGCATCATCAGAACGGATACACAAAGCGGTCTGCGCATGAGCTGCCTGCCATATTCAAGGAGCCAGCCTGCAGACTACATCAGAAAAGCCCGATGGGTACAGCATGATCAATGCTTCTGTGGCCACCTGGTCCACCTATCCTTCGTCCGGATCACCTACCATTAGCGTTCGGTTGCAACGGATAACAAAATGAAGATCGCAAGCTGGAACGTCAATTCGCTGAAGGTTCGCCTGGAGCAGGTACTGCAGTGGCTGGAGCATCACCAGCCTGATGTGCTCGGACTGCAGGAGACCAAGCTGACTAACGACAAGTTTCCCGCCGACGCCTTCGCTGAACTGGGCTACCACGTAGCCTTCAGCGGCCAACCCACCTACAACGGCGTCGCCCTGATCACGAAAACGGCCCTGGCCGATCCAGTAACCGACATTCCCGATTTCGACGACGAACAAAGGCGCGTCATTGCCGCCACCTGCGGTCCGGTGCGGGTGATCAATCTGTACGTGGTCAACGGCAAGGAGGTCGGATCGGACAAGTATGACTACAAGCTTTCCTGGCTGGAGGCCGTGACGCGTTGGATCGAGGAAGAAATCAAACGCCATCCGAAGCTGGTGGTCATGGGCGACTTCAACATCGCCCCGGATGATCGCGACGTCTACGACCCCGAAGCCTGGCACGAGAAAATACTGTGTTCAACCCAGGAACGACAGGCGCTGGAGAAGATCCTGGCGCTGGGCCTGCACGACAGCTTCAGGCTGTTTGACCAGCCCGAAGCAGTGTATTCCTGGTGGGATTACCGTGCGGCCATGTTCCGCCGCGGCTTAGGCCTTCGCATCGATCTGGTGCTGTGCTCCGATGCGCTAAAGCCAGGCTGCGAAGCCAGCTATATCGACAAGGAACCGCGCAAGCTCGAACGCCCATCAGACCACGCGCCGGCGGTGGCCGAGTTTGCGCTGTAGCCACAAGCTTCTCGGCTACAGGGTGCCGACGGGGGTTACCCGCCCAGCAACGCCTCGGCACCACCATTCAGGTTGTAGACCTGGACGAAGCCTTGCTTGCGATAGTGCTCTGCCACGGCCTGGCTGGAAACACCGATATTGCAGATAAAGACCAGCGGCAGCTGCCGGTCCGCGTCCTTAAGCTCTGCCATCAGGCCTGCGTCAAGCGGGCGGGCAAAGTCCAGCGCGCGCTGACTGCGGTCCGCTTCGGAACGCGTATCGACCACCATCAACCGCTCGCCGGCATTCATTCGCTGCTGCAGCTCGTCCGGCGTCATCTGCCGGACGGGCGCCGGCGCACCGGGAATATCCAGCGACAGACCCTCGCCCTGCACTGATTCAACCCAGTCTATCCTTGCACCGCGCGCGCGCTGGGCAGTGGCCAGATCCATCAGCACCTTGAGACCTGCGCTTTCGGCCTCGATCTCCTGACCCTGCTTGGGGCCGATATTGAACTGGGCGTTCCAGTCTGAAGTAATGCTGAAATGCAGATACTGGTCGGGGTAGGCGTCAAGAAACTCTCTGATCTTGTCGGCCGCCTTGTCAGTGATATGAATGTCCGGCGGCGTTCGATCGGGCTTTTCCATGCCCAGCATCTCGTGCAGTTCCCCTGCATTGAACATCTCGGTGACGATGTCACAACCGCCCACCAGTTCCCCTCGAATGTAGAGTTGGGGAATGGTCGGCCAGTTGCCAAACACCTTGATGCCCTCGCGTACATCCTGATCTTCCAGCACATTGAAACTGGCGTAGTCGCCGGCAAGCAGGCTGTCGAGCATTCCCGCCGTCTTGGCAGAAAAACCGCACTGCGGCATTTTCGGCGTACCTTTCATGTACAACACAACATCGTGGGAACCGATTTGTTGCTCTATACGTTCGCGCAGTGCGGGATCAAGGGTCATTTCAAATCCGGAGTTATTTGGTCCTAATTCACTATTGTTGGGTTTTTCATGCCGGCGTTCAAGCCCTTCGACACTTCCCAGGGGCGCAACCCAGCCCCCTTGATCTTCCCCTGCCCCGCGTTTCCATTTACCATCGACGCCATGAAACCAGCATTTCAAACTGCCAGCCGCGTCGAGAAGGTGCGTTACGAGATTCGAGGCGCTCTGGCCAGGCGAGCCCGAGAACTCGAGCAGCAGGGACATGACATCCTCAAGCTCAACATCGGCAACCCCGGTGAGTTCGGGCTGCGCACGCCAGAAACCATGCGTCGCGCTGTTGTGCGCAACCTGCAGTACAGCGAAGCCTACGGACCGCAAACCGGCATTTTCCCCGCCCGCGAGGCCGTGGCCATGCAATACCAGGCCCGCGGATTGACCGATACGCGTTTTGACCAGGTATTCATCGGCAACGGCGTGTCAGAGCTGGTTGACCTGGTGCTTCGATCACTGCTGGAACCCGATGACGAAGTGCTGGTGCCGGCACCGGACTACCCGCTTTGGACAGCGGCCGTGGTGCTCAACGGTGGCCGGGCCGTGCACTATCCCTGCCGCCCGGAAAACGGCTGGGTGCCGGACCTGGACGAAATTCGTCGGCAGATCACGCCAAAGACTCGCGCCATGGTTGTCATCAACCCCAACAACCCCACCGGCGCGGTGTACCCGGAAGCCGTGCTGCAGGGGCTGGCCGATATTGCCAGCGAGCACAATCTGATCCTGTTTTCCGACGAAATCTACGATGCCATCTGTTACGACGAGGCACGATTCGTGCCGATGGCACCGCTGGCCACCGATACCCTGTGCATCAGCTTCGGCGGCCTGTCAAAGGTCTATCGGGCCTGTGGCTGGCGGGTCGGCTGGGCCGTCTTCACCGGCACACTGGAGCGGGCCCAGGACTACATGCTGGCGGTGGAAAAACTGGCTGCCTTGCGCCTGTCGGCCAACGTGCCCGGCCAGTGGGCGGTGCAAACCGCACTGGGCGGTTATCAATCCATTGCCGACCTGGTTGGCCGTGGTGGCCGACTGCATGATTCGCGGCAGGCCATCATTGATGCCGTCACCCAGAGCCGGTTTCTGGAACTGGTTGCGCCGATGGGGGCCATGTATGCCTTTCCTGCCGTCAAGGCAGACGCCATCCCTGACTTCGACGACCACCGCTTCGCCGCCGAACTGCTGGAACAAAAGCACATCCTGATCGTGCCCGGCTCCAGCTTCAACATCGAGCAGCGCAATCACTTCCGCATCACCCTGCTGCCGGAAGCTGATCAATTGGTTCAAGCCTTCGAAAAGATCGAAGACCTGCTCGAAGAGCTGGCCGAAGAACCCGAACGCGTTTGTCTGACTACCTGACCCAACCAAGCTTCATGACTGAATCCAACCCCTTGCTGGCAGCGGGCATGCCTCGCTTTGCCGATGTTCGCCCGGAACACGCCCTACCCGCGATCGAACAACGCCTGGCCGAATATCGGCGCGTGATCGAACAGATTGAAACCCTGGGCGACAAAGCCGACCAGGCTGACGTGATCGAGGCCGAAAGCCTGGCCGACAATGCCCTGGCCACCGCCTGGTCAACCGTGTCGCACCTCAATGGGGTCAACAATACGGCTGAATGGCGCGAAGCTTATCGTCAATGCCTGGAGCCGCTGACCCGGTTTGCCACCGAGCGCGGCCAGAACCGGGCCTTGTTCGAGGCCTACCAGAACCTGGCAGCACAGCCAGACTTCGACAAGGCACCGGCCGCCGTGCGCGCTACCGTCACCCATGAGCTGCGCAGTTTTCGACTGGCGGGGGTCGATCTGCCCGAGGCCGCGCGGCAGCGCTTTGCCGACATCAGCCTGCGCCTGTCGGAGCTGGGCAACCAGTTCGGCAACCACGTCCTCGATGCCACCGAGGCTTACAGCGAGCACTTCACAACAGCCGACGCACTGACCGGCCTGCCCGACAGCGACCTGGCCATGCTCGCCGGCCTGGCCGACCAGGCTGGAAAACCAGGCTGGCTGGCCAACCTGTCCTACCCCAGCTACCAGGCGATCATCACCTATGCCGATGATCGAGCGCTGCGTCAGCGTTTCTATCGGGCCTTCGTCACCCGGGCTTCGGAGACCGGACCGCAGGGCGGTGAGTTTGATAACTCGCCGCTGGTCGCCGAAATGCTTGCCTTGAGACAGGAACAAGCCGGGCTGCTGGGCTTCACCGACTATGCCGAGATGCGCTTATCCACGCGTATGGCCGGCAGCGGCGACGAGGTGGAAGCCTTTCTGCGCGATCTGGCCGCCAAGGCAAAACCACTGGCCGGACAGCAGCTGCGCGAGCTGGAAGCATTCGCCGCAGGCCTGGGCGCGGAAACGCCGTTGGCACCCTGGGACATTGCCTACTACAGCGAAAAAATGCGCGAACAGCGACTCGGCATCAGCCAGGAAATGCTCAAGCCCTGGTTCGAGGTCAAGCGCGTCTTCAATGGCCTGTTCGATGTCGCCGGCGCCTTGTTCGACCTGCGCTTCGAAGCCGACGACAGCGTCCAGACCTGGCATGAGGATGTGCGCTATTTTCAGGTCTGCAACGGCGATGGCGAGGTCGTTGCCGGCCTGTTCCTCGATATCTATGCTCGGGCCAGAAAGTCAGGCGGTGCCTGGATGGATGTCTGCCGATCGCGGATGGCCATCGGCGACCAGCACCAGCAGCCCGTGGCTTACCTGACCTGCAACTTTGCCCCGCCGAGCAACGGCCGCCCCAGCCTGCTTACCCATGACGATGTCGTGACCCTGTTCCATGAATTTGGCCACTGCCTGCATCATCTGCTGACCCGGGTCGATCTCCCCGGCGTCGGCGGCATCAGCGGCGTCGAGTGGGATGCGGTGGAGCTACCCAGCCAGCTGATGGAGGGCTGGGCCTGGGAAGAAGAAGCGCTGGCGCGCTACGCACGCCACATCGAAACCGACCAGGCCCTGCCAGCCGATCTGGTTCGCGGCCTGGAAGCCGACCGTCAGTTCCTGGGCGCGCTGGCGCTGACCCGGCAGATCGAGTTTGCCCTGACCGACCTGACCCTGCATCGCCAGGCCGACCCTGACCCGGTGGCCGTCATGCAGCGGATTCATGACCAGGTGGCTGTCACCCCCATGCCCGAATACAACCGCTACCTGATGAGCTTCAGCCACTTGTTCGACGGCGGCTACGCGGCCGGCTATTACAGCTATCTGTGGGCAGAAAGACTGGCCCGTGATGCCTTTGAGCTGTTCCGGGAGCAAGGCCTGTTCAATCACCAGGTCGGTCAGCACCTGGCCAGGGAAATCCTGGAGGTCGGGTCAAGCCGGCCGATGGAGGAATCCTGGCAGGCTTTTCGGGGTCGCGAGGCGGCCCTGGAACCGTTGCTGGCCGCCTACGGTGTCGCCGGCGATCAAGCCCGGGTCTGACCGCTGCCCAGCACGCGGTACTGGAAGGTGGTGAGCTGTTCAACACCGACCGGACCGCGGGCGTGCAGACGCCCGGTTGCAATGCCGATTTCCGCGCCGAACCCGAATTCACCGCCGTCGGCAAACTGGGTCGAGGCGTTGTGCACGGCAATCGCGCTGTCGAGGCGGCCAAGAAAGGTGGCGGCCAGGTCGGCATCACCGGCGAGAATGCCGTCGGTGTGACCGGAACCATAGCGAGCGATATGGGCCAGGGCTGATTCGGGGCCATCAACCACCTTCAAGGCCAGGATGGCATCGAGGTATTCAGTTTCCCAGTCAGCATCGGTGGCCGCTTGAATGCGCGAATCCAGCGCACAGCTCTGTGCATCGCCTCGCAGCTCGCAGCCGAGTTCCAGCAGGCGCTCGATGGCATTACCGGCCTGATCCAGCGCCCGGGCATCCAGCAGCAAGGTCTCCAGCGCGCCACAAATGCCCGGCCGACGCATCTTGGCATTGACGACCACCGCCGCGGCCATATCCGGGTCTGCCGAGGGATGCCAGTACAGATGGTTGTTGCCGTCCAGATGGGCCAGCACCGGCACCCGGGCATCGGCCTGGACGCGGGCAACCAGGCGCTTGCCACCGCGCGGCACCACCATGTCAATGTGACCGTGGGCGCGCAGCAGGCTGCCGACGGCGCCATGGTCCTGCGTCGGCAACAGCTGTACCAGGTTCGAATCAAGCCCGGCCGCTTCCAGGCCGATCGCAAACGCGGCATGAATGGCACGATTACTGGCCACGGCTTCCGAACCCCCGCGCAAGATCACCGCGTTGCCTGACTTCAGACAAAGCCCGGCAGCGTCAGCAGTCACATTCGGCCGGCTTTCATAAATCACGCCGATGACGCCGATCGGCACCGCCACGCGCTGAATGCGCAGTCCATTCGGTCGCTCCCAGTCGGCGAGTACGCGTCCAACCGGGTCCGGCAGGTCGGCAATGGCTTCCAGGCCGGCAGCCATCGCTTCCACGCGCTCGCCATCCAGGCGCAGCCTGTCCAGCAACGCCTCTCCCAGGCCCCGCTGCCCACCCTCACGCATATCGGAACGATTGGCTTCAATAATGGATTCGGCCTGGTCTCTCATCGCAGCGGCAGCAGCGCGCAATGCCCGGTCACGCTGGCCGGAATCACTGGCCGCCAGGGCACGCATGGCGCTGCGGGCGCGCTGTCCCAGATCGCTGATCAATGAATCGAATGCTTCGCTCATGGCGTCAATACTACTCACTCTGGCCCCGCCTGTAAGGCCAGCGTGACGAACCCCTATACTGACCACGTGATACCGCTCTGGCTGAAACTGCTGACAACCCTGTCCACCCTCGTCATCGTGGTCATTTACTGGCGTCGTTACGGGGCTGGCAACCTGCTCTGGTTCTGCGACCTGACCCTTATCCTGCTGGTGCCCGCCATCTGGTTGGAAAGCGCGCTGCTGGTCAGTCTGGCCGCTCTGCTGGTGCTGCTGCCGCTGCTGGCCTGGACCCTGCTACTGATCGTTCGCCTGGCCACTGGCTGGCGTGAGGTGGGATTGCTCGACTATATGTTCGAGCCAGAGCGGCCCAGATTGCTCAGGCTGTTATCGCTGTTTCACATCCCTCTGGCCGCGCTGTTGATCTACCTGTTGGCAACCCTGGGCTACGATGGTCGGGCCCTGCCCCTGGCCACGCTCAGCGTCGCCTTGGTTCTGCCGCTGACCCGGCTATTGACGCCGAGGCGGCGCAATGTCAACTGGGTACACGGCATCGGCGGCGAAGGAACCCGGCAGCAACTGCTGCCGGCCTGGGTCTACCTGCTTTGCCTGATCATAGCCGCAGCAGTCCTGATCCACCTGCCCAGCCACTTGATACTTGTCCGCTGGTTGGGTGGCGATTAAGCCTTCAGTCGCCGTTAATCGGTCAGGCTGTCTTTCAGCTCGCGGGCACGGCGAACCATCGTCTCCGAGCCGGTATCGATGATCTCCTCCAGCACCTCCAGCGCATACTCGGTATCGCCGGCGTCTGCGCTGAGGCGCGCAAGATCCATCATCACTTCCGCCTCGCTGTCGTCCAGCCCGGCTTCCGAACTGGCTACCGTTGGCTCGTCGTCAGCCGCGCCGCCCAGCTCCACGTCCGGCTCGGGTTCAGGGTCCGGCGTTGCCTCGAACGTGGACTCTGCTGCTGTATCGCCCTCAACCTGAGTTTCCGGTTCATCATTCCAGTCAAAGGATAGATCCGAAAGCTCGTCGTCGTCGGCCGCAGTCTCTTCTTCGGCGGCCGGCTTCGGCAGAGGCTCGGATTGCTCGGCGGCATCGTCTTGATCTTCCGGCTGGGAAAACGCGTCCAGATCAGGCAACTGATCAAAGCCGGAACCAGACTCCTCTGCAGGCTGGGGCTTTTCCTCCTCTTCCGGGTCGGCGAGTTCGGCCAGATCAAATTCTTCGGACAGGTCCAGGTCGCTATCCTCAGTTTCGGGGTCGGGGTCGGGCTCGTCCTCACGCTCCTCCCTGAAACTGGACAGATCAAAGCCGTCGCTGGCGTCCTCATCGGGCTTCTCCGCCTCACCATCTTTGGGAAAGCCCTCATCCTCAAACCAACCCAGCTCTTCGACCCTGAAGTCGGCGTCTTCATCGTCAGGGCTGGCATCGCGGCTGGATGCCTCGCTGGATGCCTTGTCATCCAATGTTGAGTCCGGGTCATCATCGTTGTCCTTGCGGGCTTCCTCGGCGACCTCAGCTTCAGGGTCGGGATTACCGACCGGAACCGGCCCACCGCCAATGACGGCCGCCTCGAACCCAGACCAGGTATCTTCCTTTGACTTCGAGCGCTCGGCAGCAGAAGGCTCCTGATCCGACGCATTCGACGGTTCCGCAGGGGGCGCAACAGTGGTTTCGGTGACAGCCGGCTCCGCGGCTGTGGGGAACCGCGATTCATCGGGATCTTTCTCCACCTCGACCGCCTCCAGCGGTTCGGCACCTGCCTGCCGACGAGAACGAATAAACCACCACAACAGCACGCCGACGGCAACCAGGACAAGCAGACCGACCAGCAGCAGGACCAGGGCTGATGGCCCTGTTTCAGTCTCGACCGGCGGCGCCGCCAATGGCGCAGCTGCGGGCGCTTGCGGCTGTACTGGCGCTACCGACTCTTCTATCGGCTCTGGCGGAGTTACCGCAACCGGCTCATCAACCTGGTCAGCAATCTCCGCTTCTCCATGCTCGGCAAGGTCGAGATCAGACCCGATGGGATCGGGTAATTCGAGCACTGGGTCTGCCTCGGAAGGCAGCGCTGAATCGAGTTGCTCGGGCGTGTCAGGAGCCGGGACGGCAATGGGATCTGCCGGCCACTCCAGGACTTGAACCTCGATCGGATCCGCACTCTCCAGCTGCCGTTCTGTTTCCTCGGCGCTTTCAAGCTCCTCGGTGGCTTCAGCTTCCACTGGTTCATCAACGACCGCAGCTTCTGTCGTTTCTTCCGGCTCCTCAAGGGCAACCTCGGCGGGCTCTACCGCCGGCTCTGGGGCAACTTCAGGCTCTGCCGCCATGGGCTCGTCTATCGGTGTCGATACTGGATCGGAGCGAAGCACATCAACCAGTTCCTGGCGCGACAGGTCGGCATACCACTGCATCTGCTCATCGACCCGGCGCCGAGCCTCGTCAGGCGAAACCCGGGTTGCGAACTCCGCGTCCGGCAAATCCAGAATGACGCCCTCGCGCAGCAAATTGACATTGCCGGCTGCAAACGCGTGTGGATTGGCTTCGACCAGTGCAAGCATGTACTGATAAACGGTGATCGAAGGGTCAGGCCGGGTCTGGCTGGCAATCGACCAGAGCGTCTGGTCGGCAGACACCGGCCCCAACCGGTTTTCATCGGCCCATGCCTCTTTTGCCAGCGGACCGAACATTGCCATGAAGGCGAAACCGATCAGGAAAGCCATTTGTGCAGATCTGAAGGCGAATCCTTGATAACTCGCACAGGGTTTGCCGAGTTCGCTGATCGATATTGTGGCCTTCATGCAGTTCTCCCTTGTAGATTTGGCACCGGTCTCGCCGGCTGGCACAAGTATTTCGCAAACGCGCCCTCACTGTCGACCTCATTATGACGCTGCACGGTCGTCGTATTCAAACATGCCGGGCACTGAAGCATTTGTCGGTCAAGCAGCGGCGAGGCCATCAGGCAATCACGTAGCGATCTCGACCGGCCTCCTTGGCCTGGTAGAGCGCCTTGTCAGCCCGCCCGCGCAAAATATCAAGCGAATCGTCTTGCTGCCAGGCGGCGATGCCAAATGATACGGTCACCACCGGGTCATCTGCCCGCGCGGCATCCGGGGAATGACGACGAAACGCCTCGACATCATGCGCCACGCTGTTGACGTCGGAAGCACTCACCAGCACGGCAAACTCCTCGCCGCCGATTCGTCCCACCAGGGCATCCGGGAAGGTTTGCCGCAAACGCCGCGAGACCTGACCCAA
>SKQI01000014.1 GCA_007119095.1 Wenzhouxiangella sp.
ACCAGATGGTAGATTCGCCCGCAGCCTTCCATCAGGCCGGGCAAAATGTCATCCAGGTCTTCGATCGGGAAGGCATCGTCCATGCTCAGCTTTTCCCTGGCCCCGTCCAGGCCCAGGCGCGGTCCGTCCCAGCGCTCGCGCTCGGGGTTGCGTTCGCGGCAGAACAGCAGTTGTTCACCCTGCTCGCGGCCAGGTAGCAGGACCAGCACGGCCTCGGGTTCATGGAAGCCGGTCAGGTAGAGAAAATCGCTGTCCTGGCGGTAAGGGAAATGACTGTCCCCGTTACGCAGCAGCTGAGGGGCGGCGGCAAGAATGATCATGGCGTGCTCGCCGGCCTCCTGCATCAGGCGAGCGCGGCGGTCGGTGTATTCCTTGTCCTTGATCATTGGCGCACCAGCCCTTCCTCGCGCAGCAGCAACACGGCCACGCGCAGGAATTCAGTCAGTTCGGAGAATGCAGACTCCTCGGCCTCCTGGTCGGAACCCGGGTCGGTGGCGGCACGGGCGATTTGCTCAATCATGCGCAGCGCGTCCTGTGCTTCCTCGGACTTGATCACCGGCTGGCCGGCGCCGAAGCCGGTCAGGAAACCCGAGCACCAGCGCGCCATGCACTCGGTGCGCTCGGACAAGGGACGATCGTCGGACGGCAGCAGCGGTTGAAAACGCATGTCTGGGGAGGCCAGCTCGGCCTTCAGGGCGCTCAGGGCCGGTCCGATCTGGCGCAGGATATCGTCCGATGTCCACTCGCCGACCTGCAGGGCGGCCAGGTGCGAGGCCAGTTCACGCTCGTCCTGTTCGCTTCGGGCGCAGAGCAGGCCGATGACGACAGCATGCGTTTCAGCGATGCCTGCCGGATCCTGATCGGCCGCCAGGGCCAGTATCCAGGCCAGCTTGGATTCCTGTTCGGTGGTCATGTTTTATGCAACATTCTGGGATGATCCGATTTTAGCACTCGACGGTCGTCGCTCGGGCGTGCTGCCCGCGGTGCTTGTGGAGTGACGACATAAAGTTCTATGATTAAGCCTCTGTAATCTAAAAAGAACACAGCGCAATGGACTCCCTGCAACAGACCACGGCCGATCTCGACCGGCTTGAGCAGCGTCTGCATGAGATCACGGATCGCATCAGGCAGCTGGAAGAAGAGAACCGATCGCTGCATGCGCGCCAGGATTCCTTGGTCGCTGAACGTGCCAGCCTGGTGCAGCGCAATGAAGAGGCTCGTTCGCGCGTTGAAGCCATGATCGAGCGCCTGAAAGCTTTGGAAAACGCGGGGTAAGGCAGCATGAACTCACCGGCAGAACCAGTCACGGTAAGGATTCTGGAGCGCGAGTATCGGGTCATGTGTGCACCCGAGCAGCGCCGGGAACTGATGGAATCGGCGCTTCATGTCGACCAGCAGATGCGCCAAGTGCGGGATGGCGGGCGCATTTCATCGTTGGACAAAATTGCCGTCATGTGTGCGCTTAACATGGCCGAAGAACTGCTGCAGCTGCGCCAACAGCTGGCAGAGCGGCAGCAAAAGGTTGACCAGCGCCTGCATGATCTGGCAAATCGACTTGATAGCGCGTTGACAGAGGATTAGACTTGGCAAAGGCGCTCTCTGCGGTGTTCGCCAGCAGGAACGTAATATGCCTTGTCCCTACTTATTGACCTCGGGATGGCGACTTTCGATGCTGGTGTGCTTATTCGCCTTTGGTTGCGAATCGCCTAAAAGCTCGGAGAGCCAACCCACCTGAACCTTTGGTTCAAGGTCACAGACCTGCAGCGGCACAGGCGGAGAGCGCCACTCCCTTTCTTCTTCCCCATGGTTCCGGCTGGATGAGCGCGGCCGTGTGCTAACCTCTTGATACCCACTGGCCATGATGGCGTCGCATGAACTCTGGCACGGAAACAGGCGATCTGAAGGCGGGGTTTCGAGATCGGCTGATTGCTGAGCGAAAAAGCCTGCATGAACACCGCCGAAGGCATCTGGACAGGAGCATTTGTGCGCATTTGCTGCGTTTTCTCGACGATCGTGACTGTCTGCACATGGCGGCCTATCACCCGTTCGGGGGAGAGCCCAACCTGTATCCGGCGCTGGAGGCCCTGCATCATGCCGGGCGCCGCGTGTATCTGCCAATCGTCGATGGCCGACAGATGGAGTTCAGGCGCTGGCAGCCAGGAGCCCGCATGACGCCGAATCGTTACGGCATCCCGGAACCGCTGGAAGGGCGGAGTATCCCGGCCAGACAGCTCGAGCTGGTGCTGATGCCACTGGTGGCTTTCTCGATGACCGGCACCCGACTGGGCATGGGGGCCGGCTTCTACGACCGCTGTTTTTCCTTCAGCCTGGAACAGCCTGATTCCGGCCCTTACCTGGTCGGCACTGCTTACAGCCTGCAGCAAGTGGACAGCCTGCCGGCGCAAAGCTGGGACGTGCCGCTGGATGCGGTGATTACCGAGCGCGGTCTGAACAGCTTCAGGGACTGATCAGCCCCTGGTCTCAATGCCGCTTTCGCTGGCCACCAATACCTTGTCGGCCGGACGCAAGGCAAACAGCCCGCAGGTGACAACGCCGGGAATCTGGTTGATGTCGCGCTCGACCTGGTTGGGGTTGATCAGGTCAATATTGCGCACGTCCAGAATCAGGTTGCCGTTGTCGGTCACGAAGTCTTCGCGCAGCTGCGGGCGACCGCCCATGCCGGTGAGCTTGCGCGACACGAAGGCCCTGGCCATCGGGATGACCTCGACCGGTAGCGGGAACTCGCCAAGAATCGGCCGGCACTTGGATTCATCGACGATGCAGACGAATTGCCTGCTGGCGCCGGCGATGATCTTTTCCCGAGTCAGCGCACCGCCGCCGCCCTTGATCAGGCGCCGGTGAGCGTCGACTTCATCGGCACCGTCGATGTACAGCGCCAGGTCGCCGCAATGGTTCAGGTCCATCACCTTGACGCCAATGGCCTTGAGTTTCTCGGTGGTGGCTTCAGACGATGATACCGCTGCCTCCAGCCTCAGCCCGGATGAGGCCAGCTCGTCGATAAAGGCGTTCACCGTGCTGCCGGTGCCGACGCCCAGCAGCATGCCGTCTTCGACGTAGCGAAGAGCGGCACGCGCCACTTCAATTTTCAGTCTGGCCTGGCTCATTGCTTTTCCATCCCCAGCAGGTAGTCCCATTGTTCCGCCGAGACCGGCATGATCGACAGGCGATTGCCGCGCCGGGTCAGGGCGAAATCGCCCAGCGCCTCGGCGTGGTCCTTGATTTCACTCAAGGAAAGCACCCGTTTGAGATGGCGCTTGTACTTGACGTCAATCAAGATCCAGCGCGGATCATCGGGGTCGCTCTTCGGGTCGAAGTATTTCGAGTCCGGGTCGAACTGGGTCGGGTCCGGATAGGGCTTGCTGGCCACCTCGGCGATGCCGACGATGCCGGGCACCTTGCAGTTGGAATGGTAGAAAAAAATCAAGTCCCCTTTTTTCATCTCATCGCGCATGAAGTTGCGTGCCTGGTAATTGCGCACGCCGTCCCAGGGTTCGGTCTTGCGCGGACGCGACTTGAGATCATCAATGCCGAAGGCGTCAGGCTCGGACTTCATCAGCCAGTAATTCAAGGGGTTCTCCTGCTCGGGTTTTCACTGGCGACCGAGTTTAGCAAGTCCACGGGCCAGTCTGAGCGGTCGTTGAGCATCGGATCTTCCGCGGCCATAAAATGGCCTCATGAATAACTCATCGCATCGCCTCTGCGTTGCTCCGATGATGGACTGGACCGATCGACACTGTCGGTATTTCCATCGTCAGATCAATTCAGATGCCTTTCTGTACACCGAAATGGTGACCACGGGTGCTGCCATTCACGGTGACCGGGATCGCCTGTTGGGTTTCAACAAGCTGGAATGCCCGGTGGCCTTGCAATTGGGCGGCAGTGATCCGGACGCGCTGGCCCGGTCCGCTGTGCTCGGAGCGGAGCACGGCTATGACGAGATCAATCTGAACGTGGGTTGCCCGTCCGACCGGGTCCAGAAAGGTCGATTTGGCGCCTGCCTGATGAAAGAGCCGGCGCTGGTGGCTGACTGCCTGGCGGCCATGCGTGCTGCCGTCTCGGCGCCGGTCACGGTCAAGACCAGAATCGGCGTCGATGACCTGGACAGCGAGGCTTTCCTGGTCGAGTTTGTCGAACGCGTTGCCCAGTCCGGTGTGACCACCTTCATCATCCACGCCCGCAAGGCCTGGTTGTCCGGTCTCAGCCCGAAGGAGAATCGCGAAGTCCCGCCGCTTTACTACGACCGGGTGCATCGTCTGGTCGAGCGCTTCCCAGGGCTGTATTTCATCCTCAACGGCGGCCTGGTCGAGGTCGAGCAGGTTCAGGCCGAGCTGGATGCTGTCCACGGCGTCATGCTGGGCCGGGCGGCCTACCAGAATCCCTGGATACTGGCCGAGCTGGGTCAGGCGCTGGGTCAAACGGTGGCCGACAGCAGACACACAGTCGTTGAGCGAATGGCCGAATACGCGGAAGCCCATCTGCAGTCCGGTGGCCGTTTGCAGCAAGTGGCCCGTCACCTGCTCGGCCTGTTTCACGGCCAGCCCGGCGCACGAGGGTGGCGCCAGAAACTCAGCCAGAACATGCACAAGGATGGCGCAGGCCCGGAGCTCCTGCTCGAAGCCATGCCCTGAGCCGACGGCGAGACGGTAGCGCTTCCTTCCCGTTCTTTTTCCCCCTACCATATGCGGCCCACGTTTCAACCCGGATAATTCATGAATTCGCGCGCCCTCGCTAGTCTATTGTCCGCACAGGGGGTTTTCCTCAGTCGGCCGTATGGCCCGATACGCCGCTCCATCGGAAAACCCCCTGTGCGAACAATATCCTGCGCGATCATCGCGCGAATTCATGAATTTTCCGGGTTAGGAGCACCTTTGCCTTGATTGTTACCACGCCTGCCGAGTTTCGCCAGCAGATTGAAGCTGGCTGGCTCAACAATGACAGTCCGCCGGTGCCACGGGCGGTGTTCCTGGTCGAGCCGACCGATTTTCGGCTGTCCGAGCAGTCTGCGCGCGATAACGTCTACATGGATCTCAGCGTCAAGGTGGATCCGGCCAGAGCGCTGGATCAGCACCGCCGCCTGAGTGAACGCATTACCGCCTGTGGCATTCCGCTGGTGCGCTTCCCCGGTCACTCGACCACGCCCGATGATCTGTTTCCGAACAACGTTTTTGCGAGCATCCCGGGGCGCTGCATCATTGGCAGAATGCTGCATCCCGAGCGGCGTCTGGAGGCCGGTCGCAGCGACATCCGTGCCTTTTTTACCGATCTGCTGGGCTACGAAATGGTCGATCTGTCCGAGCGCGATCTGGTCGCCGAGTTGACCGGGGCCCTGATTGTCGATCGCTCGCATCGCATTGGTTATTGCGGCATGACCCAGCGCGTTGACGAGGCTGGGTGCCAGGCCATGCACGAGGCGTTTGACCTGGCCCTGACTTTCCGCTTCGACCTCAAGCCCAGCGAGTACCATACCAACGTGGTGATGGCGATCCTTGCCTCGCGTGCCCTGGTTATCTGTCCCGATGCCTTCATCGATCCGGCCGTGCCTGAGGCGATTGCCAGTGCGTATCCTGGCCACGTGTTGGAAATATCCAGTGATGAAAAGGAAGCTTTCGCCGGCAATTGCATCGCCCTGAACTTCAAGGACTTGTTCATGAGTCAGACCGGCGTCGATGCGCTTTCGCCGGACAAGCTGGCCAAGCTGGAGAGCTGGGGTTTCGTTATCCACGGCATCGAGCTCGACGAGGTCGAAAAAGCCGGCGGCAGCCTGCGTTGCTGCGTCGCCGAGATTTTTTGAGCGCTGCCGTTGGATGAATTAGGCAATCAAACCCGGCGATTTCTGAGAAGCGGAACCCTCGTGACCAGCTGATTAGACCGCCGACCGAGGGGTCCGAGACAAGCGCCTAGCATGACTTTCGAAACCGGCATTGAATGGATCAACCAGGCCCTGGATCGGGCGCTGGTCAGTGGTCGGGCTTCGGCTAAACCAACGCCGGTAGCGACTGATCAAGTGCCACCGCTGGACATCCTTGTGCCTGTTTTTGGCGCTTTCGAAGATTTGCGGCGATGTGTCGATGCGCTGCGCCTGTGCACGGGCCCTCAGCACCGCATTTGGCTGCTGGACGATGCCAGCGAGGATGCCCGGATCGGCGATCTGGCAAGGCTGCTTGTCGAGCAAGACGCACGTTTTCAATATCGTCGCCGGATGCGGACATTGGGTTTCGTGGTCAATGTCAATCTGGCCCTGGAGGAAACGGATCGTGATCTGGTCATACTCAACAGCGATGCCATAGTCACTCCGGAATGGCTGGAGCGACTGTGCCGCAGCACCAGCACCGGGGAGCGTGTCGGGGTGGTTTCACCGCTGTCCAATAACGCCACTTTGCTGAGCATTACTCGCGACAGCCGGCCGGTGGAGGATCTTGACGAGCTGGCCACGGCCGTTGCCCTGACTGCGACTGCTGGCCCGGTCGCCATCCCCACGGCCGTTGGCTTTTGTATGCTGATCAAGCGCGAACTGGTCGAAGAGATCGGCTTGTTCGATGTCGCCTTCAGTCCGGGCTATGGTGAGGAAGTCGACTTCTGCCTCCGTGCCTGGCAGGCTGGCTGGCGCGTCGTTGCCTGCAGCGATGCCTATGTGCATCATCGTGGTCAGGCCAGCTTTGGGGATACCTCGGACCGGGCCTGGCGGCGTAACCACGAGAGACTGCTCGCATCACGCTGGCCGGCCTATGAAACCGTGGTTCGCGGCTGGTGGCGAAACAATCCGTTGCGTGTTCAGATCGAGCGCCTGGCTGCCAGAGATCGGCAAAAACCGCTGGTGGTTCATCTGCTTCATCGCTGGAGCACACTCGGCGGTACCGAGATCCTCACGCGGCGATTGATAGCGGAGCTGGCCGATGAGTTTGATCATCTCGTTATCTTGCCTGGCACCGGACATGGGCAATGGGCTGACGCGGTCGCGAAGCGCCTGGCACCCGGCATCGAACTGATGTACTGGAACAGCGATTACCGCGATCAGGATTGGCATGTTCAGGGAGAAGCCGCTGGCCTGCAGCATCCCTGGCTGGATCAGTGGCTGGCGCGCATTCTGTCGGCCAGCGGCGCTCGCATCCTGCACATCCATCATCTGTTGGGTTGGGGTACTTTGCTGCCCGCGTTGATCGGTCGGGCCGTTGGCTTGAAAGTTGTCCTTTCGCTGCACTGCTTCCACTATTTGTGCCCGGACTACAATCAGATCGGCCCCAACGGCCTGCCCTGCGGCAAGCGGATCGTCGACACCGGCCAGGACTGCCTGCAATGCCTGGCAGCTCGGACGCGCACTGCTGCAGGCAATGTCGATGAGAGCCTGCCTGAATACCTGGGCCGCCGCCGCAGCCTGGTGCGGCAGGTCATAGCCGTGGCGGATCGCCTGACCGCCCCTTCGCACTTTCTCCACCAGCGTATGGTGGCTGCATTCGGCCCCGGGGTTTGTGATCGTTTCAACCTGATTCCGCACGACGGACCAGTGGTGCATGACGCTCAACCGGTTCCTGCCGGCAGTACGCTGGTGGCGGTCTACATGGGTGGGCTGAAGCGCCTCAAGGGCAGCGATGTCCTGTTGCGAGCCGCCGAAATGCTCAAGCCCGATGTGGGCCTCGAGATACGGCTGTACGGGCCCGATGGTCAGTCTGTTGCCGGGCGCCAGGACTGGCCGCCAAACTGCCAATGGCTGGGTGCTTTTTTGCCCGAGCACGGTAGCCGCATCTTCCAGGCTGCCGATGTGCTGATAGTCCCCTCCCTGTTCGAGGAAACCTTCTCGCTGGCTGTTTCCGAAGCCTGGGCCCATGGCCGCCCGGTCATTGCCAGCGACAGCGGCGCGCTGGCCGAGCGAGTCGAACATGATGTCAATGGCTGGCTGTTTGATGTCGGTGATGCCGGCGCGCTGGCCCGCCGACTCGAGTGGTTGGATACCCCGGATGGGCGCGACGCGCTGGTCAGAATGAGTCGCCGACTGATCGAAACCAGCGCATCACCCCAGCGTAGCGCCGCCAGCCAGTATCGCCACATGTACCGCGAGCTTCTGGACGAACCGCAAACCCTGGCTGCCCTGGAGCCGCACGCATCGGCGGATATCTCACCGGCACGGATGCGAGGCCTGCTCGAGCAGCCACTACACCGTCTCGAATCCATGCTTGAAGCATGCTGGCGAGTATCAGGTTCGCACCAGACCGAACTGCCCCGGCTCATTGCTTGCATCGTGCACAGGGGTGAGCCGTCAAGTCAGGCGGTTCGACGCACCCGGGTTGCGCTCGACGCCTGCGAAGGGATTTCGCAAGTCATTACCATTGGCCACGATCAGGCCCCGGCTTCGCGCTTACCGGAATCCGGGGCTCAATGGGTCTGGTTGCTGCGCGCCGGAGAGACCCCGTTGCCCGCTGCTGTCCCGGCTTTACGACGACACCTGGCCGATGCACGATCCGATCAGCGCCTGTTTATCTTTGATCATCTGCACGCTACTTCGGGCGGCCAGCTACATGGAATGGTCTGCAAACCGCCCTGGGACCGCTGGCTTGCTGCCACGAGCACTGATTTCGACTGTGGTTGGGTGATTCGGGCCGAGGTGCTGCGAGAGCGGAAAACGGGCGCTGAACTGGATCAGTGGCTGCTGACAGTGCTCGGCTCAACATTCAATTCGGATGCGGTCGTGCAGGTGCCGCTGCCGGTGGTGGCCCGGCCAGATGACGAGCTCGCCAGGGCTGCGGCTGCAGTCATTGACCGAAGAAGTCAGGTCGGATTGGGAGCTGTCGTTGACCATGACATGCTGCCACCGGTCATCGTGATCGACAGCGGCAACCGTTCGGACCTGAAAGCCACCCTCGAAAACCTGCTGTCGCTGGCCAGCCGTATTCCATGGCTGGAGGTGGTCGGTCAGGGTGACATGCCATCCGGGGACTGGCCGGACAACTGGCGGCAGTGCCGGGAAGCATCGTGGCGCGATGATGAGAAGGTCATGCTGATCGTACGGGCTGGCGTGCTGCTTGCCGACCCTGAGAGCATCATGCTGTACTTGCCATGCCTGCATGATGGAGAGGTCGGCGCCATCGGCCTGGCAACGCAAACCCCTGGAGGCCGACGACTGGGTGCGGCACGTGTGATCGGTCACGACCTGGAGCGCATTGCCCCCGGTCCGGCCTGGCCGGGTGGCCCCGAAGATGACTGGCCGGCATTGCGAAAGGTGGCGTCGCTGAACATGGATCTGACGCTGGCACGCACAGATCGCATTGCAACCGTCTCGGCCCCGTTGGAGCCTGACGAAAAGCTGCCGGTGCTTCTGGCCAGCGACCGGGTAAGCGGGCACTGGTTCAATAGGCCAACGTCTCTTTCGCCCATTGCCGAACCCCTGACCGATCCTTTGTTCAGCCCGCGGCTTGGCCTGTCCTCACCCCAATGGCAGCTTGACCCCGTCGCCATGCAGGCCAGCGTCGTCAGCCTGCGGGAACGACAGGTCCTGGCTGTCACTCCCGATGACTGGGCATCCAGCCAGTACCGTATTCTCCAGCCGCTGCATGCGCTGGCCGAACGCGGTGACCTGTCGCCGCCGATCGTGGTCAAGGGCGACCGGCATGCCCTGCCAGGGGAAGCGCAACTGGCCCGTCTGGATCCCGAGCTGGTTTTGGTGCATAACTGCCTGGATATGGATTTCCTGGGCAGACTGCATGAGCGCCGCTTGATTCTGGTGATCGACGATCTGCTCACCGCGCTGCCTGACTACAACCCCTTCCGTGCTCGTCAGGCCCCCGATATTGAGCAACGGCTCGCAGCCTATGTAACGGCAGCCGAACGGATCATCGTGTCCACCCCGGAACTGGCGCATGCTCTGTCGCTGGATCCGATCAAGACCTGCATTATTGAAAACGCGCTGCCGGAGAGCCCGTGGCTGAACCTGCCCGCCCGGCGCCGGCGCACTGAAAACCATATCCGCATGCGCGTTGGCTGGGCCGGGGCCCAGCAGCACGAAGGTGATCTGCGCTTGCTCAAGCCGGTCGTCCGCGCCACGGCCGGGGAGGTTGACTGGGTCCTGTTTGGCATGTGTCCCGACTACCTGAAACCCTGGGTTGCCGAAACTTTGGCGCCGGTTACGTTTGGCAACTACCCGAAAACACTGGCCCGGATGGACATCGATATTGCTGTTGCTCCCTTGGTTGACAATGCATTCAATCGCTGCAAGAGCGCAATCAAACTGCTTGAGTTCGGTATTCAGGGAATTCCGGTGCTGGCCAGTAAGTTGCCGCCGTACGATAACTCCCCGGCCCGATTGCTGGGCCCGGATCCCGAACAGTGGATTGAGGCCATTGTCAATTACAGCCGAAACCGCGAGCAACTGGTCCAGGACGGTGACCGGTTGCGCCACTGGGTCACCACGCATCACCTGCTGGCGTCGCGGCTGGAGGACTGGCATGATGCGCTGTTTGCGCGCTGCCCATCAGCACAATGACACCGCACGATCATCATCCGAGCCTGTCCGCTACTCGTGACCGCTATCTGCGCCTGCTGCGTAAAGCTCTGGTCAATGAGTTGTACATCGAACTGGAAGCGCAGCTGGTTTACGCCGTGCTATGCGCCTCCCACCACGAGACACCGGAGCTGAATCAGCTGACCGCGGCGCGCGGTAACCGGGAACTGATCGAGCACCTGCGTGAACTCAAGCACGATGGCGACACTCTGGTTCTCAAGGGTATTGACGGCCATGGTCGCAGCGTGCCCGATGCCAGCCTGCGCAACCATGCCGAGTTCGCCCACACGATGATTGGCTGTCAGCGCCTGGACAAGCTGCGCGACTGCATCGAAACGATTCTTGAAGAAGACATTCCGGGCGATCTGCTGCAGGCTGGCTGCTGGCGAGGCGGCAGTGCCGTGTTCATGCGCGGCGTGCTGGCGGCTTCCGGCTGCAGCGGTCGCAAGCTGTGGGTCGCAGATTCGTTTCAGGGTCTGCCAGAATCAGCTGAGTCACCGGATAGCGGTTATGAGATGGACAAGTCCGTTCTGCCGGTACTCAGCGTCTCGCTGGAGGAAGTCAGGGAACTATTTCGGCGCTACGAACTTCTTGACGATCAGGTCCGCTTTATCGAGGGCTGGTTTGGCGAATCGCTGGCCAAGCAGCCGCCTGCGCCACTAGCACTGTTGCACATCGACGCCGATCTCTATTTGTCCACCCGAGACGTGCTGGAAAACTGCCATGACCGCGTCTCCAGCGGAGGTTTCGTCATCGTTGATGACTATGGTATTCTGCCCCCGTGTCGGGAGGCCGTCGATGAGTTCCTGGCTCAGGCGGGTCTTGGAGTGCAATTGCAAACGGTTGGTAAGCATGCTGTATGTTGGCGCATGCCCTGACTGGCATAGGGAATTGGTAGAGGGACAAATCGATGTCGAATCGTAAAGTCGTTTCGTTAGTTGCTGTTGGGTTGGCCTTTACGTCTGGCGGTCATCAGCTCGCCTTGGACCGCAACGGCGCACATGCAGCCAGCCCACCGAGTGTTTTTACGCCTTTTCAAGGGGACGTGGAAACCAGCCCGGCGGTTTGCGATACTGAACCGTCCAGTGGTTGCATGCAGACGCTGGGCTTGATCGATTATCCGGTTTTTCCCCCACCGGACAATCGATGGTTTTGCCACGCAACGGGAGAGTCGGAGGGCGCCTCGGGTTCGGTTTGCCTGATGATGGGGCCATGATGATGATGTCGATAAAGACGGCCGTGCCTCGTCTTTTGCGGATACGGGGCGCCTTGATATTGGGCCTGATGGCCTGGCTGCTTACTAGCTCGGTTGCTCTGGCCCAGATCAGTATCGATGAGCGTAATGCGCTGATCGACCTCTACGAGTCAACCAATGGCTCGTCATGGATCAACAATGGCGGCTGGCTTGGTGATGAGGGCTCCGAATGCCAATGGTACGGCGTGAACTGTTTCGATGACACCGTCGTTTCTTTGGAGCTGAGCAGTAATAACCTGGACGGTTCATTGCCGCAAGCACTGCTGGGACTGCCTTCGCTACGCTTCCTGTCACTACGCAACAATAACCTCCAGGGTGGCGTGCCTTTCTGGCTCGGTGACATGCCAGCGCTTGAGGCGCTTGATCTCGGCATGAATCCGCTGGGAGGCGTTGTTCCAGGTGAACTTCTATCCAGCCCCACGCTGCAGGCCCTGTGGCTGGATTACTGCAATATCAACCAGATCGGGGACAATATCGATGGCGCTCAAGGTTTACTGAGCGGTCTATGGTTGGATAATAATCAAATATCCGCCGTGCCGAGTGGTCTGTCTTCGCTGAGCCAGATGCAGCAGCTATCACTGAGCGGAAACCAGATCAGCGAAGCTTTGCCGCAGGCCATGCTGGAGGCTTTTCCGAATCTGTTTTCACTCAACGTTTCTTTCAACCCTATGGGCGAACTGCCGGATCCCGTGATCGGCTCGCTGCCGTTTCTGTTTTTCCTTGATGCGCGCGGCATTCAGGCCGAGGATGAATTGGCGGTGTGGTTCGAGCAGGCCGAAGATGCTGCTGATGGCTCACCATTCCAAAACTTGCTGCGCCTTAACCTGCAGAGCAACTCACTGTCTGGAGAGCTGCCGGTCGGCTTGTTCCAGCTCCCGAACTTGCAGCAGGTAGGGCTGGACCAAAATGAATTGACGGGTTCCCTCCCTGAGCTGATTTTCAGCCGCCCTCAACTGCAAGCGGTGAGACTGGGCGATAACTCGCTGAGCGGTGAGCTACCTGACCCGGGTATCACCGATTGGTCGATAGAGCCGCATGCACAACTGCTTGTCGACCTTCGCAACAACGAAGACCTGTCTGGGATGTTCCCCAGTTCGCTGGTTCACCGCACGCTGCTCAACAACATGCGGCCAATCTTCTTTGGTACCGCACTGGATTTTGGGGATTGCTACGGCCTGAGACAGGTTTCCACGCTGCGGCCAACTCCTTTCTATGATCCGGCCGAAGCTGTGGAAGTAACCATCTGGATGCGTAACCTCTCCTGGTCTTCGTCTCCCCGAGTGATCGACACCATTCCCGAACACTGGCAGGCCATTCCAGATCCTGATTGCTATTGCATCAGCGACGGGTCAGTTACTCAGGTGATTTCCGCGCCGGTGACGGTAGCGGCGAACACGGTATTTCGCTACCAGCTGTCAGGGCCGGAAGACCCGTTACTGGCTGAAGCGGGCCAGTTCGACGGTGTGCTGACTTCGGATCTCAGGCAAGGCGGTGACACGCGTTTGATCTGCGGCGACACGCAGGGCTGGATTGAAACCATTCATTTCGACGCATTTGAAGGTCAGCTACAGCCGTTTCAAACGCCAACCCGGGGTAGGTAACGATCGGCGCACTCAATGGTGAGGGCGCCGCTGCAGCCCGGACGGCTTCGGCCACGCAGGCTCCTGGCCTTTTTGTGTAGCGGCCTGCCAGGTGACGCCGTGCCACGACCGTAATCGTTTTTTCAATCTTTTCAGCTCGACCGGTTCAGAATGCGTTAAGCGCCCTGCCTTACAATTGCGCCATCAAACCAGTCGGAGTCTGTCTGCCTTGACCACCTTTCTGAAACAACTGTTGCTGGCCATGGTCGCCTCGATCATGCTGGTCGTTTCAGCCTGGGCGATCAGCCTGCAGGAGGCGGCCGAACGGGTGGCGCGCCAGCACAATGCCAAGGTCGTATCGGCGCATACCATCGAGCGCGATGGGCGTCGGATTCACGTCATCCGAATTCTGACCGAAGATGGCGTCGTGCGCACCGTGCGCGTGCCTGCGGATCGCAGGTAGGGCGGGAGAGACTCGCATGCGGATACTGGTGATTGAAGACGAAGAAGCCCTGCGCGAGTTGCTCGGCCGTGCCCTGAAACGTGAGGGCTTTGCCGTTGATCTGGCTGCTGATGGCACCGATGGCATGCATATCGCGACCGAATACCCCGTTGACCTGGCCATTATCGACCTGGGTTTGCCGGGGCATTCAGGCATGGAAATTCTGCGCGAAGTGCGCAAGCGTGAGCTGAAATACCCGGTGCTGGTGCTGACCGCAAGATCCGACTGGCAGGACAAGGTGCAAGCCCTGGAGCTTGGGGCCGATGACTATGTCACCAAGCCTTTCCGACTGGAAGAGCTGATGGCCAGGGTCAATGCCTTGCTCCGGCGCTCGGCCGGTCATGCCTCGCCAGAAGTCCGCTTCGGTCCCATGCAGATCAATCTTTCCAGCCAGGATGTGCGGATCAACGACCAGCTGCTGGAACTAACCAGTTTCGAATACAAGTTGTTGTCCTATTTCGCCTTGCACCCGGACCAGGTCGTGTCCAAGATGGAGCTCAACGAGCACCTCTACGATGAAGATGCCGATCCGGACAGCAACGTTATCGAAGTCATCATCGGACGTTTGCGCAAAAAGCTGGATCCCGATGGCGATTGGCAGCCGATTGAAACACTGCGTGGCCGTGGCTACCGGTTCCGCGGCGGCCAGGACTGAGTCCGCGATTTCCCGCCCGAACGCGCCCTCGCTGCTGGGGCGTCTCTTGCTGGGCGGAGCGCTGGCCCTGATCATTGCCCTGAGCCTGATCGCCCTGGCCGTGGACCGCGGTTTTCGCGGTGCTGCCGAAGGCGCGCTCCAGGAGCGCCTGGAATCGGTGGTCTTTCTGATTCTATCGACCATTGACCTGGACGAGGAGGGCCGGCCCATGGTGGCTGATTCCCTGGCTGAGCCGCGTTTGGACCAGCCCGGTTCTGGCCTGCTTGCTGGGGCAATGACACCGTCCGGTGACTGGATGTCGCCGTCGCTGGTCGGCGTTACCCGGCCACCGCGGGCGCGCCTGATCGAACGCGGCGAAGCACTTTTCCGCGGGCCGGATGAGGACGGTGCCTGGCATGTCTATGCCATCGGTCTGGGTTGGGAACAGCCCAACGGGGAGATCGTGGACCTGACCATCTGGGCGGCCGAGGATCCGGGTCGTTTTCAGGCCACGATCGCCGGGTTTCGTGGGGACCTCTGGCGCTGGATGATGCTGGCTGCCCTGGTGGTGATTCTGGCTCAGCTGATCATTATGCTGCTGCTGCTTCGGCCGCTGCGCCGCGTGGCCCGGGAAGTGGCCGATATCGAGGCTGGCCAGCGTGATTCGCTGCAGCATGCCTACCCGCGCGAGCTGCAGCCGCTGACTGCCAACCTGAATGCCTTGCTGGCTACCGAGCGTGATAATGCCGGCCATTATCGACGCGCACTGGCTGACCTGGCGCACGCGCTGAAAACGCCGTTGGCCGTGATGCGTGCGCGCCTGGAAGGGCCGGCCCAGCCGCCTATCGCTGAGCTGGCCCAGGCCGTGGATGATATGGATCTGTTGCTGCGACGGCAGCTCGAGCGTGCCGCGCGCTCGACCCGTCGCACCCTGAACAAACCTGTTGCGGTTGTCCCCGTTATTCGCCGTCTGGGCGATTCGCTGGCCAGGCTGTATGCGGGTCAAGGTCTGGAAGTCGAAGTGCTTGGAGACGAATCCCTGACTGCCAGGGTGGATGAACGCGACCTGATGGAATTGTGCGGAAACTTGATGGACAACGCGGCCAAGTACGGTGAGGGAAAGATGCGCGTCAGCGTCAGCAGAGGACTTCAGGGCAGCCGCCAGCCCGGCGTTGACATTCTGATCGAGGACAATGGCCCCGGTATCAATCCAGAGCGGTTCAGCGAACTGCTGGCGCGGGGTGTGCGGGGTGATCAGCGCAGGGAAGGGCAGGGCCTGGGGCTTGCCATTGCCCAGGAGCTGGTCGAGGCCTACGCAGGCGACCTTGAATTGCTACCCTCAACGCTTGGCGGCGCTGCCATTCGAATCGTCCTTCCACCACGCTGAATGGAGTTCAAATGAGTTCTGGAGATATTGATCGCCTGCTTGAAATCATGGTGCGTCTGCGCGATCCGCAAACAGGCTGTCCATGGGATATCGAGCAAGATTTTCGCTCGATTGCGCCCTATACGATCGAGGAAGCGCACGAGGTTGCCGAAGCCATCGAGCGCAACGATCTAGTTGAACTGAAGGACGAGCTGGGCGATCTGCTGTTCCAGGTGGTTTTTCACGCTCGGATGGCCGAAGAGCAGGGCGCTTTTGCCTTCGGTGACGTGGTTGCATCCGTCTCCGACAAGCTCGAGCGCCGCCATCCGCACGTGTTTGGTGATGCCGAGATCGCGGATGCCGAGGCGCAAACGATCAACTGGGAGACGATCAAGGCGCAAGAACGCGCCGAGAAAGGTGAGCACGATGATAGCGTGCTGGCCGGCGTCTCCAGGGGGCTGGGCGCGCTGCGTCGATCAGTCAAGTTGCAAAAGCGCGCTGCCCGTGTCGGTTTTGACTGGCCTGCGGTCGAGCCGATCTTCGACAAGATCAATGAAGAGGCGGAGGAGCTTAAAGAAGCGATCGCCAGCGCCGACCGTACCCATATCGAAGAAGAAGTTGGTGATCTGTTTTTTGCCTTGACCAACATCGCCCGCAAGTTGGAGGTTGATCCCGGCATGGCACTCAGAGCCAGCAATCACAAATTCGAACGACGGGTTCGGGCGATGGAACAGCTCGCTGCCCAACAAGGCCTTGACCTTTCAACACTGGATCTGGATGCGCAGGAAGCCCTGTATCAGCAAGTCAAGCAAGACCAGTCCAGTGGTTGAAGGACCACTAGGTTCCACCGAGCCCAGCCATGCTGCGATAGTACGAATCGGTCAGTCGCTCGTTACGCTGTTCGATGCGCTCCAGCAAGCGCTCAAACTGTCTCTGTCGCGAGTTTTGGGAGAACTGAACCTGGCCGTTTTCAAACGACCAGTCACTGTCTGACAGCAACTGAACCAGCGTATTGAGGTCATCGATATGATCAGTGCCGGCGTCTCGTGAAAACGGTAGTTCCCGCCCAGGGTCTCCCAGAAACGGGTGAACCAACATGGACCGGGTCTCGCTATCGAAGGCAATTTCCTGGGCCAGTTCGATATAAGCCGAACCAATCAGCTCCCAGACCTCAAGCTCGGCATCGATGTGACTTGCCAGGTCGCGACTGATCGCATCGAGAAGTGCGCGGGTTTCGCGCAGTTCCGGATCATCGGCGGCGCGCTCGAAGTCGAGCAGGCGGATCAGATTCCGCTCGAGTGAGAATGATGCGAGGATGGGGCTGAATTGGGCGATAGTCTGAATGGCGTCGCGGTGGAATACAAGTACCCGGCGTTCATCCCCGCTGTGATCGTCTCGAACCTCAGGGATCAAGATTTGCGGGATGGGGGCGCCAGGTCGGGAGATCAGCCAGTCCGCCAGCAGGGTATACCAACCGGCTATCTCAGTGAGGGTGGCGGCGAGTTCAGGGTCCAGATTTTCCGGGCAGTCGTACGAGGCGGCCAGGTCGGCATCCAGCTCAAATTCCAGCACGATCTGGGTGGCATCGCTGATGACCGCTTCGCCGCCGCGACAGGCGGGTTGGTACTGCCAGGTAGAAACAGTTGCCAGCGCTTCGCCATCAAATACGCCGGGCGGCTCACTCGAGACGATTTCTGGGTCGAGGATGCTGCCATCGGCCGCGACCTTGAAGCGAACACGTACCTCTCCTTCCACACAGAACATGGCCGCTCCCTGGGGGTAGGCGGGTGGTTCGCGGTGCAGGGGCGAGATGCCGCGGTCGCCTGGCGGGCAGTCGCTGGCTGCGGCGCTGGTGATCAGAAAAGACAGAGCCACTGCGAGGAGATAGTGTCGGGAGTTCATCATAAGCTCGTAAAAACCGTTTCAACCTCCAGAGTATTGGGTCGAATGGTGCGCTTTCAATTTGATCGGCTACTTCCGCTCCCTGAACAGCAAGTGGCAAACCTGGCCTGCCAGGTCGTCCAGGCTCATGCTTCCACCGGCCTGGTACCAGTAAATGGTCCAGCCATTGGCGCCGGTCAAAAGCCGCCGGGTGACGAAAGGGTCGGTGTCGATCAAACCTTGTTCCAGAGCTTGCTGCAGCGCTTCCAGCCAGATGTTTTCATATTCTTCGCGCATGCTCAGAATGTGGCGCTGCTTGTCCGGGCCCAGACTGTGCCATTGGAAGAAGGTGACGGCGACGCCGTCGCGGGTGGGCCCGTGCAGCAGCTCCAGTTCGGCACGAATCAGTTGAAACAGTCGAGCCTCCGTGGTATCGGCCGATACGCTGGCTTCGTGCAGCGAGCTGATCATGCGTTCGATGGTGCTGCGCATGACCTCGAGCAGGATTTCTTCCTTGCTGCTGAAGTGATGAAACACGCTGCCGGAGAGGATGCCGACCGCTTCGGCCAGCTGGCGCACCGAGGTGCGTTCATAGCCGTGTTCCCGAAACAGCCGTGCCGCTGCATCAAGCAGGCGTTCGCGACGATCATCGAGGCGTGGGGTGCGGGCCATCTGCAGGCTGAGCTCATATGCGCTGACCGACATTCTAGTGGGGGATTGCTAACCAAGCAAGCGCTTGGTAGACTGACGGCGTCCGATCAAGCAATCCATCAAGGTGATGAATCAGGAAAAACGCGTGCGCATTGGCTGTGCCTCGGCCTTTTGGGGCGATTCCCAGATGGCGGCTGCCCAGCTGGTCCGGTCCGGGCAACTGGATTACCTGGTATTTGATTACCTGGCCGAGGTGACCATGTCCATCCTGGCCGGTCAGAAAATGAAGGACGACAAGGCCGGCTACGCGCGCGATTTTGTCGACACCGCGATGGCGCCGCTGCTGGCCGAGATTGCCGGCCAGGGGCTGAAGGTCATTGCCAATGCCGGTGGCGTCAACCCGCTGGCCTGTCGCGATGCGCTGCAGGCAGCCTGCGACAAGGCAGGCATTGACCTGCGGATTGCCGTGGTGCTGGGTGATGATCTGGCGCCACGCCAGAGCGAACTTAAGAAGCTCGAACTGGTGGATCTGGGTTCCGGCGAGCCGATGCCGCCGTTCCTGCTCAGTGCCAACGCCTACCTGGGCGCGCGTCCCATTGCGTGTGCCCTGGCCGAAGGTGCCGACGTGGTCATTACCGGCCGGGTCACCGATTCGGCCCTTGTGCTGGGGCCGCTGGTGCATGAATTTGGCTGGGACTGGGATGACTACGACCGGCTGGCCGCCGGCAGCCTGGCCGG
>SKQI01000199.1 GCA_007119095.1 Wenzhouxiangella sp.
CCGAAATCCCGAAAGACCTGACCGAAAACCTGCGCCCGGGCCTGAAGACCGCGCCGGCGCGCGGCTTAAGCTCGGCACCCAACGATGCCGGCTCCTTGAACCTGGGTGCGACCGTGCGTCACGCCCGCTTCGGCATCGGCACGGTGATCAATATCGAAGGCCAGGGTGAGTCCGCCAGGCTACAAATCAACTTCGAATCCGCCGGGCCAAAATGGCTGGTCATGGGCTATGCCAACCTGGAGCGACTGGGTTGACGGCGCTGTTCCTTGACGGCCCCGGGCTGGCCGGCCTGCGCTGGCAAAACGGTGATATCCCGGTCCTGGCCCTGCACGGCTGGCTGGACAATGCGAATTCATTCCTTCCATTGGGTGAAAGGCTGGACGGGCTGGACCTGGTCGCGCTGGACTTCCCCGGCCATGGCCAATCTCGACCCCGCCCACCGGGCTGCCGCTACCTGTTCGATGATTACGTCTTTGACGTGCTGGCCGCCGCCGATGCGCTGGGCTGGGAACGGTTTCACCTGCTCGGCCATTCCCTGGGCGGAGCCGTCTCCAGTCTGGTGTCTGCGGCCTGTCCGGAACGGGTGATTGCCATGGTCCTGATCGAAGGTTTAGGCCCACTTACCACGTCGATCGACCAGACCGTCACCGCCTGGCGCCGCGCCATTGCCCGCAGCAGACCGCGTCCGCGGCGCGTGCATGCCGACCGGGCCAGCGCCATTCAGGCCCGGGTTGCCAGCGGCGACCTGGGCGAGGCCGAAGCCGCGTGTCTTGCCGAAAGAGGCCTTGCCGAGGTTGACGGCGGTTTCTGCTGGTCGCACGACCAGCGTCTGACCTGGCCGTCACCGCATCGTTATACCGAGCCGCAGATCCTGGAACTGCTGGCCGCCATCGAAGCCCCCATCCTGAACATCTACGCAGAGCCGGTCAGCGGCATTCTGAGCCGGGCTTCGATCGAACGACGCCTGGCCGCGCTGCGCCAGCAACGCCTTCTGGTCCATCCCGGCGGCCATCACCTGCACATGCAGCATCCCGGCGCGCTGGCGCCCGCGATCAAGGAGTTTTTTCATGAGCACCACACCTGACTGGCAAAAACCCATCCCTGCCAACGAGCGCCTCATCTTCGCCCTCGACGTGCCCGACCTGGACCAGGCCCGCCGGCTGATCAAGCAGCTCGGTGATTCGATCCAGTTCTACAAGCTCGGACTGGAGTTTTTCTTGAGCGGCCACTACTTCGCCCTGGCCGCGGAGCTCAAGGAACAGGGCAAACGCATCTTCGCCGACCTGAAGCTGTTCGACATTCCGCCCACGGTCGGCCGCGCCACCGCCCAGCTGGCCCGCCACGAGGTGGATTTCCTGACCGTGCACGGCAACGACAGCATCCTTAAGGCCGCCGTTGAAAACAGCGGCAAGACCGGCATCCTGGCCGTCACCGCCCTGACCAGCCTGGACCGCGGCGATCTCGATGACCTGGGCTTTGCCTGCGATATCGAAGCCCTGGTCCTGTCGCGCGCCCGCCGCGCGCTGAAGCTGGGCTGTGCCGGGGTCATTTCATCAGGCCTGGAGGCCGCAGCGCTTCGCCGCGAGGTTGACCATGCCCTGACCGTGATCTGCCCCGGCATCCGGCCGGTCGATAACATCGATGAGCAGAAGCGCACCTTGTCGGCTGCTGATGCTTTTGCCGCCGGTGCCGACTACATTGTGGTTGGCCGGCCGATTCGGGACGCGGCCGATCCGAAGGCGGCGGCGATGGGCTTGCAGGATGAGATTAGACAGGTTGTGGGGTGAATACGGGAAAGGGCGAGATGAAAGCCGGAAGCGGAAAAAGCATGTATAGGAGTTTGCTCCGCAGTTGGTGAACGCACGGATAGAAAGATATTTAACTATTGATTTCAATAGGTTATAGCTTACTCATAAACAGCCTTGTAATCTAGGTTGTGTTAGGCTATTATTTTGTTCGAGTTTTGCACGCGGATGTGACTCTCGAGCTCCACAAGCAACAACAAATGGCGCCCTGCGTCAAAAGCAGTCCTGCACCGGGCCGAACCCTTCACGGATCGTGCCCGGTTTTTTTTACCATGGGTGAGGGGCGGGCAAAGCATGACGCACAAAGCCTTTGCAGTGGCGCGGGGGCTCAATGGTAAAATGTTGGTATTCTCGCCGTCGTAGCCGCTCATGTCCGAGGCCGGTCGATCTCCTTCCCTGGTTCAACGCCTGTATGCCACCTGGCTGGGTTTCTTGCGCTGGCTGCTGCATCTATGGGTGCGCAGCAACGTGCTTCCGGAGCACCTCGACGAGCTGGGCATTGATCCAGACCGCCCCATCGTCTATGTGCTCGATACCTACGCCCTGACCTCGCTGCTGATCGTCGACAAGATCTGCCGGGATCTTGACTGGCCGCGTCCGCGTAAAACCATGTTTATCGGGGACACCGTGTTGAAACGACGGTTTGCCTCGAACCGTCGGTACAAGGGCGCTTTTATCCGCCGCCCGGAGATGCGGCGTCACTCTCCCGTTCTGCGCCAGCTCCTGTTGGAAACCGAGCCCGAACATCTGACCGATGTTCAGATCGTGCCGGTAACCGTGCTGATCGGGCGCGCTCCTCAGAGCGAAGACAGCTTCTTCAAGATCCTGTTTTCCGAGAACTGGGATCTTGGCGGCCGTTTCCGGCGCCTGTTCTCCACCCTTGTCAACGGCCGAGCGACCATGGTGCAGTTCGGCAAGCCACTGCTGATTGGCCGACTACTGAAGGAAACTGAAGACCAGGAACAGGCGCTGGGCCGGCTCAGCCGGGTACTGAGGGTGCACTTCAAGCGTGTTCGTACTGCCGCCATCGGCCCGGACCGCTCGCACCGCCGCACCCTGGTCGAAAAAGTGATTCGAACCGAATCGGTGCAGCAGGCGATTGCGGCAAAGGCACGCCGTGACAACATCACCGCCGAAAAGGCAACTGCGGTTGCCCGGGGTTATGCGCTCGAGATCGCTGCCGACTACTCCTACACGGTGGTCCGAATCTGCGATCTGATCCTGACCTGGTTCTGGAACCGCATCTATCGCGGCGTCAAGGTCCAGCACTTCAGCAGCTTCCGCGATGCGGCACCGGGTCACGAAGTGGTCTACGTGCCTTGCCATCGCAGCCATATCGACTACCTGCTGATGTCTTACCTGCTCTACTACCGCGGTTTCGTGCCACCGCATATCGCCGCCGGGGTCAACCTGAACCTGCCGCTGGTCGGGCCCATTCTGCGCCGCGGTGGTGCGTTCTTCCTGCGTCGTTCATTCCGCTCGCAGCCGCTGTATGCAGCCGTGTTCAATGAATACGTCTCGATGATCCTGAGCAAGGGCGTTTCTCTCGAATACTTCATCGAGGGCACACGCTCGCGTACCGGCCGCCTGCTGCCACCGCGGGCCGGCATGCTTTCGATCACTGTCAGGGCGTTCATGCGCTACCGCAGCAGACCGATTCTGTTCCAGCCCGTCTACATCGGCTACGAGCGTCTGGCCGAAGGCAGCTCCTACATACATGAGCTTTCGGGCCACCAGAAAAAACCGGAATCACTGGCCGATTTCCGCAATGTAGTCAATATTCTGCGAAGGAACTACGGCGAGGTCACAGTCAGCTTCGGCGAGCCCGTGCTACTTAACCATCTACTCGACAAATACCAGCCGAACTGGGCCGAAGACCCGGACAGCCTGAACGGCAAGCCAAGCTGGCTGCAGGGTCTCGTCGATGACCTGGCCCATCAGATCATGGTTAACATCAACCGTGCCGCCCACGTCAACCCTATCAACCTGCTGGCCACTGCCCTGCTGGCGAGCCGAAAGCATGCCCTGGACGAGGATGACCTTGAGCGCTTCCTCGGCATTCTGATCAATCTCGCCAACCATTCGCCGTTCGGCGACCGAATCACGGTGACAGAACTCAATCCCGGCCAGGTCATTGAGTACGGGCTGGAAATTGGCGTTATCGAACGTCAGGATCATCGCCTCGGCAGCATCATCCGGATTGAACAAAGCAACGCTGTACTGTTGACCTATTTCCGCAACAACACCGCCCACCTGCTAGCAATGAGCGCTTGGGTCGCCTGCTGCTTCCTCAACGCCCAACGGGTTCGCAAATCCCGCATTCGCTCCTTATCGCGCATTGTCTACCCGTTCCTCAAGCGGGAGCTTTTTCTGCCCTGGGATGAAGATGACATTGACCCGATCATCGATCAAACCATGGAATGCCTGACCAGCGAAGGGCTGCTGCGTGAAACCGATGAATACCTGCAGCGCACCCCGGGCGGCAGTGATCAGACCTACTACCTGAGGCTTCTAGGCCACTCACTGGTCCAGACGTTTGAACGTTACTTCATCACTGTTTCCGTGCTGGCCAAGAACGGCTCGGGCAAGCTCAGCCGCGCACAGCTGGAACAACTCTGCATTCTCTGCGCGCAGCGCATTTCACTGCTGCACGAGTTCGAGGCACCTGAGTTTTATGACAAGACGCTGTTCAAGCAATTCATTCAGTCACTGAACGACAGCGGCATTCTTGATCGGGATGAGGAAGGCCGGCTTGTGTTCGATCAGCGCCTGGAACAGTTTGCCCGTGACGCCAAGCTGGTGCTGGACAAGGAGGTCCGTCACAGCATCATCCAGACAACGCCGGAAATATTGGAACTGGAGGGGTAAAGAGGCTCAAGGGACAGGGATCAAGGGAAAACCGGACCAATCAGGCATCCAGATCAGGGATCAGCTTGGACTCCCAGTAGGCAATCTGGTCGCGCAGCCTCAGCTTGCGCTTTTTCATCCGCCGCAGCGACAGATGATCCGTAGCCGGATTTTGCTGGATCTGCTCAATCGCATCATCCAGGTCGCGGTGTTCCTGACGCAAGTCATGCAGCCTATCCCGGATTTCCGACCAGTCTGTCGACATCGGTACAATGCTCTCCTGTTCCCCGATTGGGATGCCATCTCATGCCCACGAACACCCTGCCTCTGCGATTGAAAACCGACTCGTCGGCAGGATCCGATCCGCGCAGATCGAAATATAACACCGACAAACTGATCAAGCGCCTGCGTCGACAGGTCGGCCAGGCCATCATGGATTTCGGGATGATCGAGGACGGGGATCGAATTATGGTCTGCCTGTCTGGCGGCAAGGATTCGTTCGCCATGCTCGACCTGCTGCTCAACCTGCAACGATCAGCGCCAGTGTCCTTCCAGCTGGTGGCGGTCAACCTGGACCAGAAGCAGCCGGGCTTCCCTGCCCACGTTTTGCCAGGCTACCTGGAAAAACTCGGGATTGAGTGGCATGTCATCGAGAAGGATACTTACTCCGTTGTCCAACGCCTGATTCCAGAGGGAAAGACAACGTGCAGCCTGTGCTCACGTCTGCGCCGCGGCACCCTGTATGAGTTTGCCGACAAACAAGGAATGACCAAGATCGCCCTGGGCCACCACCTGGATGATATCGTCGAAACCTTCTTTCTCAACCTGTTTCATGGTTCGACACTCAAGGCCATGCCCCCCAAACTCAGAAGCGACAATGGCAAACACATCGTCATCAGGCCACTAGCCTATTGCCGCGAGAAGGATCTGGCCAGGCTGGCCGCAATCCGGGAATACCCGATCATTCCCTGCAACCTGTGCGGCAGCCAACCCAATCTTCAGAGAAAGCAGGTCAAGCGCATGCTGGCCGACTGGGAACGCGAGCAACCCGGGCGCACCCTGAACACCTTCAGGGCCCTGGCCAATATTGCGCCATCCCAGCTCTGCGACAGGAAGCTGTTCGACTTTGCCAGCCTCAAACCAGACGCCCCCAGCATGGATGCATGACTTCCTGCACTGGAAAAAGTCCAGCCTCAGGTTCAAAATTCTGGTCCAACACTTCCAGTGGAGCCGCGGACATGCTGCGAACGACCCTCTTTACCCTGCTGATGACCCTCATGCTGGCCGCATGCGGAACCTCGATCAACCAAAGCATTGACATACCGGACGGCAGCAACGTCGAACACGATCTGAGCAACGTCAATGGCTCGATTCGAATCGGCGCGGATGCCATGGTCAGCGGCCG
>SKQI01000043.1 GCA_007119095.1 Wenzhouxiangella sp.
CGACCCTGATCGAAAACGGCCGCCTGGTCGGCTACATGCAAGACAAGCTCAATGCCCGCCTGATGGGCGTGGCCCCGACCGGCAACGGTCGTCGTGAGTCGTTCGCCCACCTGCCGATGCCGCGAATGACCAATACCTACATGCTGCCCGGCGAGCACGACCCCGGCGAAATCATTGCCTCGGTGGACGACGGTATTTACGCGGTCAACTTCAACGGTGGCCAGGTCGACATCACCTCCGGCAAGTTCGTTTTTGCGGCCTCCGAAGCCTACCGGATCAAGAACGGCAAGCTAGGCGGCGCGATCAAGGGTGCGACCCTGATCGGTAACGGACCTGACGTGCTGACCCGGGTTGGTATGGTTGGCAATGACCTCAAGCTCGACAGCGGCGTGGGCGTCTGCGGCAAGGAAGGCCAGAGTGTGCCGGTGGGGGTCGGTCAGCCGACCCTGAGGATAGACGGGCTGACGGTAGGAGGAACGGCCTGATGGCGGATTTCCTGCACAACCCGGAGAGTGAAATCGACCGCCTGGAAACGCTGGCCCGGCGGGTTCTTGACCGGGCCCGCCAGGGTGGTGCCGACCAGGCCGAGGTGTCGCTGTCGTCCAGCCTGGCCCGAGAAGCCGCGGTGCGCCTGGGTGAAGTCGACGTGCTGGAGGAAGCACGTGACCGGGGTATCCGGGTAACGGTTTTCAGCAAGCAGTGCAGTGGCACCGCCTCAACCGGTGACCTGCGCGAGGCCACGGTGGATGAATGCGTCGATCGCGCCCTGGCGATCGCCCGCCACACCCAGTCGGACCCCGCCGCCGGGCTGGCAGACGTGGAGCTCATGGCCAGTGAGGCGGTTGATCTGTCGCTTTGGCATCCAACGGATCTGGATATGAGTGATCTGCTGGCCCGCGCTCGCGACATTGAGCAGGCTGGTCGCGATGCCGATGCCCGGATCAGTAACTCCGAAGGTGCCAGTGTCAGTACCGAGGCCTCGGTGTCTGTGTATGCCAACAGCCACGGGTTTCTGGGCAGCAGTCGTGGCACGAGCTACTCGCAAAGCTGCGTGCTGATTGCCGCTGATGAAGGCGGTATGCAGCGTGATTACGACTGGGATGCAAGACGTCGCTTCGAGGCGCTGGCCGACCCGGCCGAGACCGGGGCAGGGGCAGCCCGTCGCACGGTGCGTCGCCTGGGTGCTCAGCGCGTGCCGACCGGCAAGGTGCCGGTCCTGTTTGCGCCGGAAGTTGCGCGCGGGCTGATCGGCCACCTGGTCAGCGCCGTGTCCGGGTCCAGCCTGTATCGCCGGGCCAGCTTTCTGCTCGATGCGGTTGGTGAGCAGGTATTGCCGAAGTGGATGTCGGTGGTGGAACGACCGCGTCTGCCCGGTGGGCCGGCATCCGGTTGGTATGACGGTGACGGGGTGGCCACCCGTGAATCGGCCCTGGTCGCCGACGGCGAGCTGCTCAGATACGTATTGAGCAATTACTCCGCTCGACGCCTGGGCTTGCAAACCACTGCCAACGCCGGTGGCGTCCGAAATTTATCTGTGCTTGGTCCAGCGCGCGAGTTCGAAGCCCTGTTGCAGGATATGGGCACCGGGCTGGTGGTGACTGAGGTGATGGGGCAGGGCGTCAACCTGGTTACCGGTGACTACTCGCGCGGCGCGGCCGGCTTTTGGGTTGAAAACGGCCAAATCGTCTGGCCGGTGGAAGAAATCACCATCGCCGGTCATTTGCGAGAGATGCTGAAAAACGTGGTTGCGACGGGTACCGATATCGATACCCGCCGCAACATTCAGACCGGCTCACTGCTGATCGAGCAAATGATGGTTGCCGGTCAGCATTAGCATCAAGGCGTTTTGATCAGTCGTCGTCGCCGTTCTGAAGAATGCCTTCAACGTCGAGAATGATTTCAATGATTTCGGCCTCCGGGCCGAGATCATAATCAATGCCGAAGTCGGCCAGGGCGAACGTGGTGCGACCGGTGAACCCGCGTCGGTAGGTTCCCCATGGGTCGACGCCAGCGCCCACGTGTTCGACTTCGATATCCAACTCGCGGGTGTGGCCGAGCAGGGTGAACTCGCCGGTCATGTGATATCGCTCGCCTTCGATGTGGCGAAACGAAGTGCTGCGAAAGTGCGCTTCGGGAAATTCCTCGACGTGCAGAAAGTCCTCGTTGCGCAAATGGTTGTCGCGCCGCTCATGGTTGGAGTCGACACTGCCGGTCTGGATGGTGACTTCAACGCTGGAGTTTGATGGATCATTCGGGTCAAAGTGGAACTCGCCCTCGAACTCGTTGAAGCGGCCATACAGCCACGAAAAACCCAGGTGGGAGATTTTGAATTGGACAAAGGCGTGGGCGCCCCGGGTATCGATCAGGTAATGTTCGATACCGTTGGCGTCGACATCATGGTCGTGGGCCACGGCGAGCATGGATGCTGAGCCGATGGCAAAGGCAGTGAAGATCTGGCGAATCATGGGGTCTCCTTGAATAGATGATTTGAAACAGCCAGCGATTATGGTGCAGGGCGCACGGTTTTGACGTCAACGGACGATTCAGGCCAAGTTCAAGCAATTGGGGTATCTTGTGGAAACGCTTTGAACGGGCACGCTTCACTGCGCGCCAAACTTCCAGTCAGGTGACCTTATGCCCCGCTTGCAAACGACCTCAAAAATTCTGGCCGCGGCGGTTCTGGCTGCGGCTGCGATGTTGACGACGGTCGTGTCGGCGCAGGCGAGCACGATGTACTGTAATAGCCGCCTGGTCCAGGTCGGCGACCCGACCTGGCAGGTCGGTCGCGCTTGTCCACAACCATTCTGGAGAGAAGATCGCGACGAACCGGCCGCCCGCACTCGGGACGGCCAGGTGCTGGGCTGGCATCGGGTCGAGATCTGGACGCTCAATTTTGGTGCTTCGCGCTTCATGCGCCAACTGGTATTCCGGGACGGCTACCTGTATCGCATTGATCAACTGGGTTACGGCGTGCGCTGGCAGCCGGGCAGCCGCCGCTGCAGTTGGAGAGAACTGGACCAGGCTGGCACCACCGCGGCTGAAGTTTTTGCCCACTGCGGAGAACCTGATTATCGCTACAACCTGTCACCCCTGGCCGGCTTCGGCGGCTACGCCGGCCCCTGGTCCGGCCACGGTCAGCGTGAGCGCTGGGTTTATGACTTCGCCGATGGGCGCCGCGTCCGCGAACTCGACTTCGTTAATGGCCGGCTAGAGCGGATCCAGCGCGGACGGCATTGATATTCACAGCTCACTCCTGGCGGCGGAAGTCGCCGCTGCGCTTTCGGACCAGGGCGAAGGCGGTGCGGTAGGGGAGCTTGCGCGACAGCATGGCGATGAAGCGATTCAGGCGGCCTGGCACCAGCATCACGGGTGCTCCCGGTTTACCGAAGCGGTCCAGGCTGAATCGCACTACCTCGTCGGCTTTCATCCACATGTAGTCAGGCATTTTCGAGACGATGTCACGGGTGCCTACCACGTCGTGGAATTCCGAGTAGGTAAAGCCCGGGCACAGGGCCTGGATGCAGATGCCGCGATTGGCGTTTTCCATCGCCAGCGACTCGGAAAAAGAGATCATGAAAGACTTCACCGCCGCATAAAGCGTGTGTCCCGAGGAGCCCGGAACGATGCCGGCCAGCGAGGCGACGTTGATGATGCCGCCCGAGCCGGACTCCCGCATGCCCGGCAGCAGCCGATGTGACAGCTCGGCCACGGCCGTGACCATGACCTGGAGAAAGCGTGCCTGGTCGTCCCAATCGGTCTGGTGATAAACGCCGGCAATCGCGTAGCCGGCGTTGTTGACCAGCACGTTGACCGCGCGCTTGCTTTCGGCAATGGCCGCGCAGATCTGGCCCGGCGCCGCCGGGTCGGCCAGGTCCGCTGGTATCACCAGGCACTCGCAGCCATGCTCGCTGGCAAACTGTTCGGCCAGGCTATCCAGACGCTCGCGCCGACGAGCCGACAAGGCAAGATCATAGCCGGCAGCGGCCATCTGGCGAGCATATTCGGCACCGATGCCGGCAGAGGCACCGGTGATGAGAGCAAGTGGTCGTTCTGCCATGGGCTTCGCTATTGCTTGTGAGAGACCGGCATCTTATCCTACTGCGCTGAATTGATTAGGGGTCGACCCAATGCGCACCAAGCTGATAGCAGGCAACTGGAAGATGAATGGCAGCAAGCCGATGGTCCGCGAGCTGATCGCCGGCGTTTTGTCGCGGCTGGACGCGGGTCAGACCAGCGAGGTAATGGTATTGCCACCATACCCGTATATTCCGCTGGTCAATTCCCTGCTGGAAAACACGCCGGTGCTGCTGGGCGGTCAGGACTTAAGCCGTCACGACAGCGGTGCTTATACCGGTGAGGTGGCCGGGGCGATGCTGTCTGATATCGGCTGCAGCCACGTTTTGGTGGGGCATTCCGAGCGCCGCAGCCTGCACGGGGAAGACAACGTGCTCGTCGCGGCCAAATTCGCGGCTGCTCAGGCCGCCGGCCTGCAACCCATTTTGTGCGTTGGCGAAACCCTGGAGCAGCGCCAGGCAGGGCAGACCGACGAGGTGGTACGCGCACAGCTCGATGCGGTGCTGTCAGCCTGCGGTGTAGCTGCCTTTTCGCGGGCCATCGTGGCCTATGAACCCGTCTGGGCCATCGGCACCGGCCAGTCGGCTACGCCGGATCAGGCACAGGCGGTCCACGCCATGATAAGAGCGCACATTTCCAGGGAAGATGCTATACTAGGCGGCCGACTTCGGATCTTGTACGGTGGCAGCGTCAAGCCAGACAATGCCGTCGAGCTGCTTGAACGCGAAGATATCGACGGTGGCCTGATTGGAGGCGCATCGCTGTCAGCTGATGGTTTCATGGCCATTTATCAGGCGGCCGGATGACAACTGAACCTGGTTTCAATTAAATGCTTTACACAGTTCTGATCGTATTTCATGTCGTACTGGCCGCTGGCCTGATTGCCATTGTGCTTGTCCAGCGTGGTCCGGGTGCGACCATGGGTGCGGCGTTCGGCGCCGGTGCTTCCGGCACGGTGTTCGGTGCGCGCGGTTCGGCCAGCTTTCTGACCCGCTTCACCAGCTGGCTGGGGGTTGCGTTCTTTGCAATCAGCTTGTCCATGGCGGTGATTGTTGCGCGCTCTCCGGGTGGTATTGAATCGCCAGACGACCTCGGCATTGCGGCCGGCTTGCAGCAAACAGCGCCGGCTGAGCCAGTCGAGGCAGAAGAAGAGTTCATCTTCCTGCCCGAGGAAGTCGAACAAGCAGAAGAAGAAGAGTTTGTCCCGGAGCCGCCCCTGGATTGATCCCTTCACGGGATTTGGGAGCAGCCCCTCTAAAATTTGCCGAAGTGGTGGAATTGGTAGACACGCTGTCTTGAGGGGGCAGTGGCGAAAGCCGTGCCGGTTCGAGTCCGGCCTTCGGCACCATTTTGGAGGGTAACGGGAAGCTGAAAAAGCGGCATCGGATGACTTTTTCAGCCCTGCCGAATGGTTTCCCGATCCGCCGTCGATTCGGAGACAAAACGAGCACTGATGCTGGTCGAATATTTCCCAATCCTGATTTTTCTTGGCGTCGCGACCGGCATGGGTCTGGTGCTGCTGCTGATTGGCGGCATCCTCGGGCCGCGTAACCCCTCGGCCGAAAAACTCTCCGCTTACGAGTGCGGCTTCGAAGCCTTCGAAGATTCGCGGATGAAATTCGACGTCCGCTTCTACCTTGTTGCCATCCTTTTCATCATTTTCGACCTCGAGATTGCGTTTCTCTTTCCCTGGGCCGTTGTGCTCGACGAAATCGGCATGACCGGCTTGATCGCGATGGGCGTTTTCCTGCTGATCCTGGTCATCGGTTTCATTTACGAGTGGAAGAAGGGGGCGCTGGAATGGGAGTAAGCGATCTTCTACATAATCCGCTGGTCGAGGGTGAGGTCGACGATATCCTGCGACCCAATGCCGACAACCCGCTGCTGGAGCGCGGCTGGGTCACCACCAGCGCCGATGCCCTGATCAACTGGGCCCGCACCGGGTCGATGTGGCCGATGACCTTCGGCCTGGCCTGCTGTGC
>SKQI01000010.1 GCA_007119095.1 Wenzhouxiangella sp.
AAATCACGCCCGGCGCAATGCCATAGCTGCCGTCGGACGGAACGGCCATGGAGACCCAGTCATCGCCGTCGGTGCCCAGGGCCCAGTCGCGGATATGGTCGATGGCGGCTGAGGCTGCCGAGGCTGCGCTGGAAGCACCGCGCGCCTTGATAATGGCCGCGCCTCGCTGCTGCACGGTGGGAATGAAATCCTCGGAGTACCAAGTGCTGTCCAGGCCGTCCAGGGCCGGCTTGCCGTCGACCAGGCAGTGGTGCAGGTCGGGATACTGGGTTGATGAATGGTTGCCCCAGATGGTCATTTTCTTGATCCGGGTGTGATGGGCGCCACGCTTGCCGGCGAGCTGGGCCAGCGCGCGGTTGTGATCCAGGCGGGTCATCGCAGTGAAGTTCTCAGGCGGCAGGTCGGGCGCGTTGGCCTGGGCGATCAGGGCGTTGGTGTTGGCCGGGTTGCCCACCACCAGAACCTTGACATCGCGGCTGGCGACGGCGTTCAGCGCCTTGCCTTGCGGGCCAAAGATCTTGCCGTTTTCGCTCAGCAGATCGGCACGCTCCATGCCAGGTCCGCGCGGTTTGGCGCCGACCAGGATGGCGTAATCGGCATTTTTGAAGCCTTCTTCCAGATCAGCGGTCGCGACCACGCCATGCAACAGCGGGAATGCGGCATCGTCAAGCTCCATCACAACGCCCTTGAGCGTGTCCAGTGCGGGCGGGATTTCCAGCAGTTGGAGGATGATTGGCTGGTTCGGGCCAAGCAGGTCGCCAGATGCGATGCGAAAGCAGAGCTGGTAGCCGATCTGGCCGGCAGCGCCGGTGATGGCCACGCGGACGGGTGCATTCATTTGAGGTTCTCCCAAAATGTGATTAAGTCAACCCGTGATTTTACCGCTTTTGCCCGTCATGCTGGTCACCCCGGCGTCAACCTGATGCTTGCGTGCGGCCTCCTGAGCCCCCAGATTTCCGCTCACCGTTCGTCAATATGTATTTTTCATGACGCAAGTTCATCGCTCCGCACTCGTTAGCTACTCGCCTCGACAGATGTTCGAGCTGGTGCGAGACGTGCCGCGCTATCCCGAGTTCCTGAATTGGGTGCAGACGGCGATCGTGCATGAAGAGGACGAGAACCATCAAGTGGCTACCTTGCAGGTCAGGATTGCCGGGATGACCCGGCGCTTCACCACCGAAAATAAACTGGTTCCGGGGCAGCGACTGGAAATGGGGCTGCGGGCCGGGCCTTTCGAAAATCTGACCGGCGCCTGGCAGTTTGAGCCGCTAGGGCAGTTAGGTGCCAAGGTCAGCCTTGATCTGAGTTTTTCGCTGGGCCGCTCTGCGCTGATGGTGCCGTTTCGGCGCGGGTTCAGCCGAATGGCGGATCGAATGGTCGATGATTTCTGTCGCCGAGCCGAACAGCTTCATGGCCGATAAACTGAATATCGAAGTGGTTGCGGGCGATGCCAAGCGCCAGGTTTTCAAGCGCCTGACCGTCTCCCAGGGAACGACGGTTCGCGAAGCGCTGCTCATCGCTGACCTTGAGGCGCAATTTCCGAATCTTGTCGTCGACCCGGATCGGCTGGGTATTTTTGGCCGCCTTGTTGACCCTGATCAGCCCTTGTTGGACGGTGATCGATTAGAGGTCTACCGCCCGCTCAAGGCGGACCCCAAAGAGATCAGGCGTCACCTGGCCGAGCTGGCCAGGAAAAGTTAAGCGACTACTGTTCCCGCCGCAAGGTCTCAAGATCCTGGATTGGCTGATCATCTCTGCGCTGCAGGTCGCGCAATGCTTCGGCGGCTACCGAGTCCTGATCCAGGAAGCTGCCGTCAACCGAGGCCAGGCGACTATCCTCGAAACGCAGGGTCAGGACGCGTTTGACTGCATTGGTTCCGCGTGGCGCATAGGTGTTGACATAGTCCCAGCGATCCTCATGGAAAGGGCTCTGTACTGACGGTGAACCGAGCAAGACCTGCACCTGGCGCTTGGTCATGCCGATCTCCAAGCGTGCGACATCATCGTCGTCGAGGACGTTTCCTTGCTGGATATCTTGCTTGTAAACAATATTGCAGGCAGCCAGACTCAGCGCCAGGGCGACACACAGCGTTATCCGCTTGAGCATTAAAAGATCCGGGATTGGGTAAAACACACCCAATGATACAATATCAAGCCGGTTTGCCGGTTAAACGAATGTTCAGGAGCAGCGATGTCTGAAGAAACAACCGAGTTGCGCAAAGCGGGCCTCAAGGTCACCCATCCTCGCCTTCAGATTCTCAGATTGCTGGAACAGGCAGAACAAAAGCACATGACGGCAGATCAGATTTATCGGGCGCTGAACGATCAAGGGGAAGACATTGGACTGGCGACGGTTTACCGAGTGTTGAGCCAGTTCGAGTCCGCGCAGCTGGTTCGCAAGCATATGTTCGATGATGGCAGTGCTCGTCCGGCACAGGCTTGCTACGAGCTTGATGAGGGCGAACACCATGACCACATGGTGTGCATGGAATCTGGTGAAGTCATCGAATTCTTCGACGAGGCCATTGAGCGTCGCCAGGAGGAAATCGCCGAAAAGCACGGCTATGAAATCGTCGATCACTCCCTGGTCATGTATGTTCGTCCGCTGAAACCCAGATCCTGATCAATAAGCCCCTGAAGGCATTGCCGCGTGGCCTACTAGACGCCGTCGTCGTCCAGCAGTTCGCTGGCATGGTCCAGGCTGCGTCTGGAATCCGGGTTGCCCAGCATGCGAGCAATTTCGCGCTGGCGATCCGCCTGGTCGAGGCTGCTCGCGGTCAACTCGGTCCGTTTGTTCGCCAGTGCCTTGCGAACGCTGATTTGCTGGTCTGCACGGGCCGCAACCTGGGCCAGGTGGGTGACACAGAAGGCCTGGCCATGATTGGCCACCCGCTTCAAGAAGCGGCCGACGACGCCGGCTGTTTCGCCTCCAATGCCTGCGTCTACCTCGTCGAAGACGCGTACCTTGGGGTTGTCTTCCAGCGCCGCTGCCAGCATCAGTGCCAGGCTGACTCGCGATAATTCGCCGCCCGAAGCCACCCTGGCCAGCGGCTGTGGCGGCTGGCCGGGATTCGCACTGAGCAGGATTGTTATTCGATCTCGCCCGTGTGCTGAAGGCGCAGCATTCTCGTCGGGCTCGACCTCGATCTCGAGGCCGGCTCGGTCCATGCCAAGCTGTTTCAGGCTGCGGCTGATTTCCTGCGCCAGCGCGCTGGCAGCCCGCTGCCTGGCCTTTGTGAGGCGAACAGCAGCGGCTCGCCAATTCGCCTGGCTTTCCTGCAGTGCTTCGTCCAGGCGCTGACGTTCCTGGTTGGCGCCCTCCACGCGGTCGAGCCGAGACCGAAAGGACTCGGCCAGCGCGGGCAGTGCATCAGGTGCTACGCGGTGCTTCCGGGCCAGGTCAAGCACTTTTTGCAAGCGGCGATTGACCTGGTCCAGGCGAGCCGGGTCTGCCTCCTCACTACCGTCGTGCCGTTCGAGCTCGGCTATCGCCTCGTCGATATTGATCCGGGCCTCTTCAAGCATCGAGGCTGCAGATGCCAGGCCAGGGTCCAGAGAACGGACGTTGGCCATTGCCTGCAGGGCTTCGATCAGCATGGCTCTGATCGAGGGTTGGTCATCCTGATCAAGCAGAGCGCCGGCCCGGGTCATTGCCGCGCGTATCTCGTCGCTGCGGGCTAGACGCTCCTGTTCACGCTCAAGCTCGGCGAATTCGTCATTCCCGAGGCCCAGGTCTTCCAGCTCCTGGCATTGAAAGCGCAACAGGTCTGCCTGCGCAGGGTCGCCGCTTTCCGACTCCAGGGTTTTCAGTGCCTGTCCGGCAGTCTTCCAGGCGCTCCATGCGGAACGAACCTCGTCGAGTAGCTTCTTGTCGAGGTGATGGTCCAGCAGTTGACGCTGCCTGTCGGGCTGGTTGAGCTGTTGATGCTCGTGCTGGCCATGGATCTCCACCAGCATGGCACCAAGTTCCGCGAGTTGGCCGATGGTTGCAGGGCGTCCGTTGATCCACGCGCGAGAGGCACCCCGCCGGGACAACAGCCGACGGATCAACAACTCATCTCCTTCAATCATGGCCTGTTCAGACAGCCAGTCCCGGGCATCCGCCTGTCGGCTCAGGTCAAAGCTGGCGCTCAGTTCAGCCTGGTCCTGACCGGCGGCTATCAGGCTGGAATCTGCCCGATCGCCCAGCAGAAGTCCCATCGCGTCGATCAGGATGGACTTGCCAGCGCCGGTTTCGCCGGTAATGGCGGTGAAGCCCGGCTCAAAATCCAGCTCGAGTGCTTCGACGATGGCGAAATGGCGAATGGACAGGGATCTCAGCATGATGGCGTGAGTTGATTTGGGCTTGTAAAGGCTGACCTGCTTGCCTGCTGTGAACGAGCATGGCATGCGTGCGAACAAGCGATGAGGCAATTCTACACGGGCTGAAGGCGACCCATGGCGATCATGACGCCGTTGTTTTTCAGTGGTTTCAACCCCACTTAATCGCGCAGGTCAATATTTCGCAACGGATGAGCCATGAGCGAGCAGCAAGACAAGAAAAACGACGGCGCTGAGTCGGAAACAGAATTGCCGCGGCAGGATGGATTTGCGGCTGATGCCGGCGACGACCAGCATCTGGACGAGTCGCAAGGATCTGGACATTCAGCGGGGTCTGATTCCGGCGAGGACGAACTGGGGCGTTTGCGTGAAGCGCTGCTTCGGACCCGCGCCGAAATGGACAATCTGCAAAAGCGAGCCGAACGCGAAATCGAAAAATCACGGCGCTTTGCCGTCGACAGCCTCCTGCGTGACCTGATCCCGGTCATCGACAGTCTTGACCAGGGCTTGGAGAGCGCGGGAGAGGGCAGCAGTCTCAACGAGGGCTTGAGTCTGACCCGCCGACAACTGCTGAATGCGCTCACCCGGTTCGGGCTGGAAGAAGAAAATCCCACCGGGAAGCCGTTCGATCCGCAGTGGCACGAAGCCATGAGCATGCAGCCTTCCGATCAGCACGCGCCGGATACGGTAGTCGCGGTGTTGCAGAAAGGCTATCGATTGCACGATCGGCTACTGCGCCCGGCCCGCGTCATCGTCGCGCGCGCGATGGATTGACCCAAGATTTGAAAAGTGGCTGGTTTAGCCCCACTAAACGGCCATGAGCGTCGAGATTCACTCGATATGAAAAGATTGATTTCAAGCATAGGATCAAAATAGCCATGAGCAAGATAATCGGCATTGACCTGGGAACCACAAATTCCTGCGTCGCAATCATGGAAGGCGGCAAGCCGAAAGTCATCGAAAACGCCGAAGGCGATCGAACCACGCCTTCGACCGTAGCCTTTACCAAGGACGGCGAAGTGCTGGTTGGACAACCGGCCAAACGCCAGGCCGTCACCAACCCAGACCGTACCCTGTATGCGGTCAAGCGGCTGATTGGCCGCAAGTTCAGCGAAGACGTCGTGCAAAAGGACAAGGGCCTGGTGCCTTACCGGATCATCGAGGCCGACAATGGCGATGCCTGGGTAGAGGTGGATAGCAAGAAAATGGCGCCTCCCGAAATCTCCGCGCGCGTCTTGATGAAGATGAAGAAGACGGCCGAAGACTATCTCGGAGAAGAAGTCAGCGAAGCGGTAATCACCGTGCCGGCTTACTTCAATGACTCTCAGCGCCAGGCAACCAAGGATGCCGGCAAGATTGCCGGGCTGAACGTGCGCCGTATCATCAACGAACCGACGGCCGCAGCCCTTGCCTACGGTCTGGACAAGAAGAGCGGCGATCGAAAAGTGGCCGTTTACGACCTGGGCGGCGGCACCTTCGATATATCCATCATCGAGATCGCCGATGTTGATGGCGAGATCCAGTTCGAAGTGCTGGCCACCAACGGCGACACCTTCCTGGGCGGTGAGGATTTCGACAAACGTCTGATCGACTACCTGGCCAACGAGTTCAAGAAAGAGCAGGGGGTCAATCTGCAAAATGACCCGCTGGCCTTGCAGCGGCTGCGCGAAGCGGCTGAGCGGGCCAAGATCGAACTGTCTTCATCGCAGCAGACCGAGGTCAATCTGCCATACATTACCGCCGATGCGTCAGGGCCCAAGCACCTGAATATCAAGGTCACTCGTTCGAAGCTGGAATCGCTGGTCGAGGATCTGGTCAAGCGCTCCATAGAACCTTGCCGCACCGCGCTCAATGACTCCGGGCTGAAGGTTTCCGAGGTCGATGAGGTCATTCTGGTTGGCGGCCAGACCCGGATGCCGGCGGTACAAAAGGCGGTTGCCGATTTCTTTGGCAAGGAACCCCGAAAGGACGTCAATCCCGACGAAGCGGTCGCCGTTGGCGCGGCAGTGCAGGGTGGTGTGCTTTCTGGCGATGTGAAAGATGTGCTGCTGCTGGACGTAACGCCCTTGTCGCTGGGTATTGAAACGCTGGGCGGCGTGTTCACCAAGGTGATCGAGAAGAACACGACCATCCCGACCAAGGCCTCGCAGGTATTCTCGACGGCCGAAGACAATCAGAGCGCGGTGACCGTGCATGTACTGCAGGGGGAGCGTGAACAGGCCGCGGCCAACAAGTCGCTGGCCCGTTTCGATTTGACCGGGATTCCCGCAGCGCCGCGTGGCATGCCCCAGATCGAGGTCACGTTTGATATTGATGCGAACGGTATCTTGCACGTCTCTGCCAAAGACAAGGCAACCGGTCGAGAACAGCGGATCGAGATCAAGGCAGGCTCGGGTCTGAGCGAAGACGAGATCGAAAACATGGTGCGTGATGCTGAAGCGCACCGCGAGGAGGACAAGCGCTTCAGCGAGCTGGTCACGGCCAGAAACCAGGCTGATGGGGTTGCCCACGCAACTCGAACTAGCCTGAACGAGCACGCTGAAGATATTGAAGATGCTGTCAAGCAGCGTATCGAAGATGCGTTGGCCAAGGTCGATGAAGCGATCAAGGGCGACAGCAAGGAGGCCATCGATACGGCGGTCAACGATCTGCAGCAAGCTGGTGCCGAGCTTTATCAGAAGGCAGCAGAGAAAGCCCAGGCTGAAGCCGGTGCGGAGTCTGGCAGTGCTGAACAGCCTGCTGGAGAAGCCGCTGCCGATGATGTCGTCGACGCTGAGTTCACCGAGGTCGACGACGACAAGAAGTAATGCGCTGTTTGCGGTGTTGAATGCGAAGCTTCCCGGTCGGCCCTGGTGCCGACCGGGTTAGCCGTATTGAAGCCGTGTCAATCCTGCCTCCTTTCTGCTAAACGAATATCACTTGAATCCTTATGGCGACTGACTACTACGAAGTGCTTGGTGTGTCGCGCAGCGCCACCCCCGACGAGCTGAAGAAGGCCTATCGCCGGCTGGCACGGAAGTATCATCCGGATGTGAGTCAGGAGCCGGATGCTGAAGACCGCTTCAAGGAAGTCCAGAAGGCCTACGAAGTGCTCAAGGACGACAAGAAGCGTGCTGCCTATGATCGCTTCGGTCCCGACGCGGTCAATGGCATGGGGGGTGGTGCCGGCCAGGGAGCCGGCTTCGGCGATATCAACGATATTTTCGGCGATATTTTCGGCGATATTTTCGGCGGCGGTCGGCGGCGCCAGAGCCAACGCTCGCGTCGTGGGCAGGACTTGCGATATGAGCTTGAGCTTGACCTCGAAGAGGCAGTCAGCGGCGCCGACAAGGAAATCCGAATTCCTACTGTCGGACGCTGCACAACCTGCGACGGCAGCGGCTCCAAAAGCGGCAAACTCGAAGTTTGTTCCACTTGCGGAGGCCAGGGTCAGGTAAGAATGCAGCAGGGGATATTCTCTGTGCAGCAAACGTGCCCCAGCTGCGGCGGCAGTGGCAAGGTCATCAAGGATCCCTGCGACGCTTGTCATGGCAGTGGCCAGGTGCGCGAAACCCGAACGCTCCAGGTCAAGATACCGGCCGGCGTGGATGAGGGCGATCGTATTCGTTTGAGTGGTGAGGGTGCGGCCGGGGCCCAGGGTGGTCACGCAGGTGACTTGTATGTGGATATCCATGTTCGCCCACACCCCTTGTTTCAGCGCCAGGGAGATGATCTGTACTGCGAAGTCCCGATCCCGATCACGACTGCGGCCCTGGGGGGGCAGCTCAAGGTGCCCACGCTGGAAAGCTCTGTCATGCTGAAGATTCCGACCGAAACGCAGTCAGGCAAGCTCTTTCGCCTTCGTGGCAAGGGCGTGCAGTCGGTGCGCAGTCGCAGTGCTGGCGATCTGTTGTGCCGGGTGATCGTCGAAACCCCGGTCAACCTGACCCGTGATCAAAAGGATTTGTTACGCCGCTTTCAGGAGTCTTTCGGCGAAGGCAGTGATCACAATCCGCAGTCGTCTGGATGGACCGACAAAGTCAGAAGTTTTTTTGATCGCATGGGTTTGTAGCTGGCGCAAGGCGAACTTTATCGGCTATCCTTTGGCCCATGAGTCTGGGTATTTTGGTTAGTGGAGCCAGTGGCACGGTCGGTCAATCCCTGATCGACGTGGTCGCTGAAGACAAGCGCTTCGCCATTCTCGGCACGGCCTCCAGCGAGCGCTTCTTTGAGCCGGATCTGGGCGCAGACGCAGTCATTGATTTTTCTCATCCCCGCTTGCTGGAGCGCACCCTCGGCTATGCCTTGCGCCACCGCTTGCCTCTGGTCACTGGGACGACCGGGCTGGATGGACCGCTCGAAGAGCAGCTGCTCGAGGCGGCGCGCACCATCCCCATTTGTCACGCCGCGAACTTCAGCGTTGGTATCAACCTGATGATGCGCCTGGTGGCAGAGTCAGCGCGAGTGCTCGACGAGGATTTTGACGTCGAACTCAGCGAAATTCACCATCGCCGCAAGATCGACGCGCCATCCGGCACGGCGCTGGCGTTGGCCCGGGCCCTGGTCGGTGCGCGAGGGCTGGTGATGGGGGAGGCGCTGGTTCATGATCGGAGCCACCACAGGATTCCGCGCAGTCGCGGTGAGATTGGCGTGGGGGTGCTCCGCGGAGGTGATGTGGCGGGAGAGCACACGGTGTATTTCCTTGGGGCAGGTGAGCGTCTCGAGATTACCCATCGGGCAACAGACCGCCGGATTTTCGCCCGCGGTGCCTTGATGGCCGCACTCCGTCTTCAGGACCGGCCGGCTGGCATGGTTGAGTTTTCCGACCTGATTCTTGGCAAGATTGCCTGAACAGCTCGGGTAGTACGTTTTCGGGTTGACATTGCTGGCAGTCTGCCGGTGGTCCTCCCGGAGGGAGGCGCCACCGTACAAGGCCTTTTCAATCAGTCTTTCTTTTCACCATCTTCAGACAGGCGGTAGATGCCGCTGCTTTCCTTTACCGGTCGCGGGCCGGCATCCTGGCGATCATCCTCAGATGGCTTCTTTGGCGCATTGTCCTGCTTGCCAGTATCTGCTTTGACCGGGGATGATTTCGCTTCCGACGACGACTGAGTAGCGGGGTTTTCGCGGGTCGCTGGCTCAGCTGCCTTGGCGGCTGGCTTGTCCTTGGGCGGCTCCGGTGCCTGGTCGGGCTTGCTGTCTGGCCCCGGATTCGCCTGAACGTGTTGCTTTTTGTCGTCGTTGCCGGGCTTCTGCGACTCGGACTTGGCTCGGTCGTTTGGCTGCTGATCGGTTGCGGGTTGTGTTTCTGGTTTCTTTTGGCCGGCCTGTGCATCCGAGGTGCCGTTCCCGGCGGCGGCAGCCTTGTCGGAAACGTTTTCTGGTTTCCGGTTTTCGTTGCCTTTCTGATCCTGTCGGCTGGCGTCTGCAGAGTCTTGCTTGTCTGGCCCAGCTTCCCGAGCTGACTGGTTCCGGTTGTCACCATCACGCGCTGATCGGCGCTTCTTGCCGCCGCGGCGGCGTCGTTTTTTCTTTTTCTTGGGCCGATTGTCATCGGTGCTGGTATTGTCTGGACGATTGTCGGCGGCTCGATTGCCGGAATCATCGTCCTTGCGCCGAGTTTTCTTTTTCTTTTTGCGAGTTGGCCCGCCGCGCGCATTGTTGTCACCGCTTTGCTGATCGTCGCTCTTGACGCGTTTGCGGTGGTGGTCTTTGGAGAACTGCCCCTTGCGAGAGGAGCCGGCCTTGGACGATTTGGGCGAGCGCTTGTCATCGCTGGCGCCTGAGCCGAACAGGGTTGCGAACCAGCCCTTGATGATGTCGGTCAGGCTGCGCTTTTTCCGCTCGGGGGCCGGAGCAGTGGGGCGGACGCCGGATACAGCGGCCTGAGTCTCGGGTTTTGGAGGCGGCTGCTGGGTTTCCTGTCGCTGATAGCCGCCCTGGCTGTCACTGTCCTCTGTGCTGGTCAGTGCATAGCTGGGTTCGTCCACGCTTTCATTGTGCCGCAGACGCTGAACTTCGAAGCGTGGGGTTTCCAGCCCGTCATTAGCCACGATCGTGATCGGCAGCTTATTGCGCTGCTCAATTTCTGCCAGGGCCGTCCGCTTTTCATTGAGCAGGAAATTGGCCACGTTGACCGGCGCCTGAACAATGACCCTTGAGGTGTGATCCTTCATGGCCTCTTCTTCGGCCAGGCGGAGGATGGACAGGGCCAGCGATTCAATGGAACGAATCGAGCCATGGCCGTCGCAGCGCGGGCAGGTGACGTAGCTCGATTCGCCCAGCGACGGGCGCAGCCGCTGGCGCGACATTTCGAGCAGCCCAAATCGAGAAATCCTGCCGATTTGCACGCGGGCCTTGTCCATGCGCATGGCTTCGCGCAGCCGCGTCTCAACCTGGCGCTGCGCATCCTTGCTCATCATGTCAATGAAGTCGATCACTACCAGCCCACCCAGATCGCGGACGCGAAGTTGGCGGGCGATCTCGTCGGCGGCCTCCAGGTTCGTCTGCAGGGCAGTCTCCTCGATGTCCGCGCCTTTGGTGGCTCGTGCCGAGTTGATATCAATGGATAGCAGGGCTTCTGTGTGGTCGATCACCACGGCGCCTCCGGAAGGCAGCCGCACCTCTCGAGCAAATGCAGATTCGATCTGGCTTTCAATCTGGTAGCGGGAAAACAGCGGGATGGGGTCGCGATACAGCTTGAGCTTGCGCAGGTTATGCGGCATGACCTGCTGCATGAACTCCCTGGCATCCTCGAATACCTGCTCATCGTCGATCAGGATTTCACCAATGTCTTCGCGCAGATAATCTCGCAGCGCGCGAATGATCAGCTTGCTCTCCTGGTAGACCAGAAAAGGCGCCTTGCGCGACCCCGAGGCCTCCTGGATGGCGCTCCACAGTTGGGTCAGATAGTCCAGATCCCACTGCAGGTCTTCCTGTTCTCGCCCAACACCCGCAGTACGAACGATCAGCCCCATGCCATCCGGGACATTGATCTTCTTCAAGGTGTCCAGCAGTTCCTTTCGATCGTCTCGCGAGATCTGCCGGGAAACCCCGCCGGCGCGCGGATTGTTGGGCATCAGGACCAGATAGCGTCCCGCCAGGCTGATGAACGTGGTCAGGGCCGCACCCTTGGTGCCGCGCTCTTCCTTGTCCACCTGGATAATGACTTCCTGGCCGGCCTTGATCGCTTCCTTGATGTCGACGCGATTGCCGGAGTCCAGCTGCTTTTGCCCCTCTTCGCTGAAGTACTCGCGACTGATTTCCTTCAATGACAGGAAACCATGACGCTCGGAGCCGAACTCCACGAAGCAGGCATCGAGGCTTGGTTCGACCCGGGTGATGCGCCCCTTGTAGATGTTTGATTTCTTTTGTTCCTGGGCAGGTACCTCGATATCGAGATCCAGTAGTGACTGGCCATCAGCGATTGCGACACGAACCTCTTCCGGCTGGGTCGCGTTAATCAGCATGCGTTTCATTGTCGATGTTCCTCTCGCGCCCCGGTCCTGTTCTCAAGGACTTGCAGAGGATGCCATCGACCGAGCGAATGACTGCTCGCACGATCTATTGAATGCAGACCGGCCGATAGTCGGATCGGCAAGCTCGTGCTCGGTCGGGCCTGCGCTTGCTGCGCTCAGGCGTTCCGCTTCGTCTGCAGCTTCATCATCGACGCTGTCCGAGCTTGAAGCAATCGGATAGTCATCTGGCATCCATTTCCGGCCTATCAAGCTTTATGCGTACCGGAAGCGCGTATATTTTTTTGGTTGTCTGGCGAGCACCTTCTGGGGCCCGCCTGTTCTAGGTCACGGGATTCTCATTGGTCTGAACGGCAAGCGCGTGCCTTCGACCCCGGCTGAATATTCCCTGCGACCCGCTTGTTTGTTCAGCATGGCTTCGAGCCTGTAGGCCCAAACCATGCGGCAAAGCTTCGGTGTTGCGGTGTTCCTGAAGCGCCCGATCATCGCCGGCCATGTTCTCGGCATTGATGCTTTTGGTCACCGAGTGTCTACCCAGTGTGGCAACATGATGGGTCGGCAATCGGGAAAACGGGCTGACATTCACGGTCGCGATACTGACATGGTTCGCAACCTGACGCCTGGAATCACCCCAACCGCAATATACTAGCATTGAAATCGGAGATTTGAAACCTCGATCTAGTATCCTTGTGCGCTGCAAAATGTGCTTGGGGCGGGGCGTTGGGTTGTCGAGTCGAATAACACAACATTCAGAGGTGGCAATGACGGATCGCGTGTCCGGGGCCAAAGTGCGCTACGTCAAGGTGGCGGCCGATCGGGCCGGTCAACGTCTTGATAACTTCCTGCTGGGCCAGCTTGGCGGCGTGCCGCGTAGCCTGGTGTATCGGCTGGTCCGAACCGGACAGGTGCGCGTCAACGGCTCCCGTGCAAAACCCATGCAAAAACTTCGGACAGGAGATGAGATCCGCATCCCGCCGGTCGCCACTGATGCCCCGCAGCATCGCCAGGTGCCCGACAGCCTGGTCGAAAGCATTCGTCAAAAGATCATCCATCAGGATCGGGATATCGTCGTCATTGACAAGCCGGCGGGTTTGGCCGTGCATGGCGGCTCTGGTCTAAGTTTTGGATTGATGGACGCGATCAACGTCTTGGACAAGTCCTGGAAGCCTGTCCACCGCCTGGATCGGCCCACCAGTGGTCTGCTGCTGCTGGGCTGTCATCACCAGGCGGTGGTGCAGTTGCAGCGCGCTTTCGCCGAGCGTCAGGTTGAAAAGCGATACCTGACCCTGTTGCGCGGCGAGCTGCCAGAGGACCGGCTTCGCGTCGATGTGCCGTTGAAGAAAATTCGCGATGGCAGCGGTCAGCGGCGCGTCATTGCCGCCGATGATGGGCAAACTGCCGTGTCCGAATTCCGGTGCCTGGAGCGCTTGCCCGGCTTCAGTTTTGCCGAGGTTCAGATTGAAACCGGACGCACTCACCAGATTCGGGCACACGCGCGCTTCATTGGGCACCCCGTGGCGGGTGACGAGCGCTACGATGATGCTCCGGGTCCGGCGGGCTTGAAACGCCTGTTTTTGCATGCGCACTTCCTGCGCCTGCGCTGGCCTGAGGATCGTGTCTTCTCAGCGCCGTTGCCGATTGAACTTGGGCAACTTGTCGAGCGTCTGAGGGAGGGCCAGCAACCGCCCACCCAGCAAAACTAGCCAAGGAACTTCCGACCTCATGTATCAGCCCCTACCATTGTTTGTCGGCCTGCGGTATTTGCGTGCAAAGCGTCGCAACCATTTCATTTCATTCATTTCTCTTATATCCATGGCCGGGATTGCCCTGGGGGTGATGACGCTGATCACGGTCATCAGCGTGATGAATGGCTTCGAGCGCGAACTGCGCGAGCGCATCCTTGGGATGATCTCGCACGCTACCATCCAGGCGCCTGACGGTCGATTCGTTGGTTGGGAAAGCGTACTTGAGCAGGCCCGTCAGCACCCGGAAGTGATTGGCGCCGCCCCTTTCGTCGAGCAGGAAACCATGCTCAGGGCTGGATCGAGGACTTCGGGGGCACTGGTGCGCGGGGTTGACCCGGCATCCGAGCCCGAGGTTTCCGATATTCATGAGCTGATGGTGCGCGGTGCGCTCGATGATCTAGCGCCCGGGCAATGGCAAGTGTTGCTGGGCGTCGGCCTTGCCAATCGCCTGGGCGTGGGCCCGGGCGATTCGATCACCATCTTTGCGCCGGAAATTCGTACCACGCCGGCCGGGGTCGTGCCACAGGTACGGCGCTTCGTTGTCGGTGGCTTGTTCGAGGCCGGTGTCCATGAATATGACACCGCGCTGGCGGTCATTCATTACCAGGATGCTCAGCGCCTGTTTCGCCTCGAAGGCAACATCGGTGGTATTCGCCTGAAGCTGACTGACATGATGCGCGCCCAGCGGGTTGCACGCGAGTTAAGTGCTGAACTGCCTGGTTTCTTTCGGGTGCGCGACTGGACCCAACAGCACGCCAATTTCTTTCGTGCCGTTCAAACCGAGAAAACGGTGATGTTCATCATCCTCTCTTTGATCATTGCCGTGGCGGCCTTCAATATCATTTCAACGCTGGTCATGGTGGTCACCGACAAGCAGGCCGACATCGCCATTCTCAAAACCATGGGGTTGGGCCCACGCCGAATCATGGGGATATTCATGATCCAGGGATCTTTGATTGGCGTGCTTGGCACGATTCTGGGCGTGATTCTGGGCATCATCCTGGCCCTGAACGTTGAGTCGGTCGTGGGCGCGGTGGAGCGCCTGCTTAGTATCGAGTTCCTGTCGGCCGAGGTCTATTACATCTCCGATCTGCCGTCAGAGCTTCGGGCCGGCGACGTCACTCGTTTTGCGCTGGTAGCGCTTGCCTTGTCCTTGCTGTCGACCATTTATCCGGCCTGGCGGGCCGCAAAAACGGAACCCGTGGAGGCCTTGCGTTATGAGTGAACAGGTAGTTATTCGTTGTCGAGGCCTGGTGCGGCGATTTGTCCAGGGCGAGACGGTCTTGCCGGTGCTCAACGGCGTCGACTTTGATGTCATGCCCGGGGAAAGCGTGGCCATACTGGGCGCATCCGGGGTGGGGAAGAGTACCTTGCTGCACATTCTTGGCGGACTTGATCGGCCCACGGAAGGGCTGGTCGAAATCGAGGGCCAGAACATGGCTGCCGGCAATGAACGCAGTCGAGCCCGCATTCGCAATCGTTCGCTCGGCTTTGTCTACCAGTTTCATCATTTGCTGCCGGAATTCACCGCCCTGGAAAATGTGGCCATGCCACTGTTGATCCGGGGGGAGCCAGCCCCATCGGCGCAAGCTGCAGCCGAGGCCCTGTTGGGGCGGGTTGGCCTCGGCGAGCGGCTGCATCACAAGCCCGGCGAGCTGTCGGGCGGAGAGCGTCAGCGAGCGGCAGTCGCCCGGGCCTTGATCAATCGGCCCGCCTGCGTGCTCGGCGATGAGCCGACCGGCAATCTGGATGAGCGCAATGCCGCATCGGTCTATGACCTGATGCTCGAGCTCAACCAGGAAATGAAAACTTCGATCGTCCTGGTCACGCACGATCCGCGGCTGGCGCGTCGTCTGGATCGACGCCTGGAAATGACCGGTGGTCTGTTGCACTCCATAGCCTGATCAGGTCGATGGACTGGCGGCTGCCGTTAGCCTTTGCTGTCGGTGTGCTGCTGGCCACGCTGACGCCTGAGTTGCTGCCTTCATGGCTCAGTGGGGCATTGGTTCTGGCCGCTGCCGGCGCGCTGGTCTGGAAACGCATCCGGCTTGTTGCTCTGCTGGTTATCGGCGCGGCCTGGTTTCTGTTCCAGGCCGGAATCGCATCGGAACGCAGTTGGGATCCGGCCAACACGGGCGAGCGCCTGCTGGTCAGTGGCACGGTGGTCGGATTGCCGGAATATCGCGGTCAGCGCGTTCGTTTCGAGTTCATTCCCGATCGTCGCCAGGCCGTTGAGTTGCCGCGGCGCCTCCAGGTGAACTGGTATCGACCCAGCGAGTACGTTCAGCCTGGTCAACGTTGGGAGCTGCCACTGCGGTTGGACCCCTTGCATGGCCGGCTGAACCCCGGCGGATTTGATCTGCATCGCCACCTGTTGTCGCTCCGCATCGGCGGCTTGGCCAATGTGACCGGTGCGCCACATTACCTCGGCCAGTCCGTATGGCGCGGGTCAGTGGATCGACAGCGCCAGTTTCTGGGCGAAGTGCTCCAGGCCGAAACGGGGGATGCACGGGCCGCTGCCCTGACCCGGGCGCTGGCTCTGGCTGACCGGGCTGGCATGGACAACGAGCTCAATGAGCGCCTGCGCCGCACCGGGACGGCTCACTTGCTGGCCATTTCCGGGCTGCATGTGGGCATGGTGGCAGGCTTGGCAGGTTTCATCGGGGGGTGGCTATTGGCCCCCCTGGTCCTGGCCAGTTCCAGCCTGGATCGTCGGCGGCTGGCGCTGGTTTGTGCACTCGTGGCGGCGACCGCTTATGCCTTCCTGGCCGGTTTTACCCTGCCGACACAGCGCGCCTTGATCATGTTGACAGTGGCAGCCGGCGCGTTTCTGGTTCGACGAGGACTGCAGCCGGGTCATGCCCTGGTGCTGGCCCTGGCCGCCATTTTGTTGTTCGATCCGCTGGCACCCCTGGCCAGCGGTTTCTGGCTGTCGTTCGCTGCGGTGGCAGTCCTGATCTGGGCATTCGCCTGGCGACCCAACGCCGACGGTGGCAGCACGAACTGGCTGGTCGGACTGATCAGGGCCCAGCTGGTCATTGCAATCGGCATGTTGCCGCTCAATGTCGGGGTGTTCGAGCATATGGTGCCGCTGGCGCTGCCGGCCAATCTCGTCGCCATCCCCTTGGTCGGACTGGTCATCCTCCCTTCGCTGTTGATCAGCGTTGTTCTGATCATGCTTGACTTGCCCGCAACATGGCCCTTGTGGGTGACCGAAACCGGGCTGGTCTGGTTGCTGGGCTTTCTCGATATGCTCGATGGGCTGGATATCGGCTATCGGCAGCAGCCCGGCGCCGGGCTGCTGGCCATTGGTCTGGCTTTGATAGGTGCGCTGTGGCTGCTGGCGCCGCGCGGCTGGCCGGGACGCTGGCTGGGCGCGGCGTTGATGCTGCCACTGCTGTTTCCACGCCTTCCGGCACTGGATGCGCAGGCGCTGGAGTTGACAATGCTCGACCTCGGCAATGGTCAGGCGGTGCTGGTGCGAACGGAACAGGAAACCCTGCTGTTCGACACCGGTCCAGGCGACCGCGAGGGAAATGATGCGCTTGGCCGCACCTTGCCGGGTTTGCTGCGCGCGCTGGGCATTGATTCCCTCGATCGGCTGGTGGTCTCGCAGGATCATCGCGATCACGCTGGGGGACTCGGTAGCCTTGAATCAATGCTGGATACGCTGATCATCCATGGTGCGCATGGCCTGGTCGGTGAAGCCTGTCTGAGCGGTCAGCGCTGGCATAGCGGGGATTGGCAGTTTCGCTTTCTGCACCCGTCTGCCGGCCTGCCCAACCTGGGCGGCACCAGTGCCTGCGTGCTGCATGTTTCCGGTCCGGGTGGTTCGCTGTTGCTGGCCGGTGGCATTGACCACAGCGTCGAATCCCGCCTGCTGATCGAGCACCCGGATTTGCACGCGGACCTGTTGCTGCTGCCGTCTGGTGGGCACCGACGCGCTGCCAGCGCCGAATTTCTGGACCAGCTGTCTCCGACTCTGGCCCTGGCCTCCGTCTCTGCCGTGGATCGCAGTAGCCGGCCTCACCCTGAAGTAATCGACAGGCTTGATGCTGCGGGCGTGAGAGTGGTCAGTACCGCCTGGTGTGGGGCGCTGACCGTCATCCTGCAGCCAGGTCAGGCCCCCAGGCTGACGACCCAGGCCGGCTCCAGGCCGCGCTTCTGGCGTCAGGCGGACGGATGCCGGTAATTGGGCTGATCCCGTGGCGAGGCCCATTCCCGGTTATCATTTCGCATTGTTTGCAACATAGAGTCAAGCATGCTTGAAATCGTGATAGCAGGCGGTTGGTTGATGATGCCAATCATCCTCTGTTCGATCCTGGCAGTGGCAATCATCATCGAACGCTTCCTGGCCCTGCGCGGGCGGCGCGTGATGCCGGCTGCGGTGCCTGCGCAGGTTCGGCAATGGGCCGTACAGCATGAACTGGATGCCAAGCACATCGAGCAGCTGCGTCGTTCATCGCCGTTGGGGCGCATCCTGGCTGCGGCGCTGGACAATCGTGACCGCCCCCGCGAGATCATCAAGGAGGCCGTTGAAGACACCGGCCGGCATGTGGTTCATGAACTGGAAAGGTTTCTGAACACGCTGGGCACTATTGCCGGCATCACGCCCTTGCTGGGCTTGTTGGGCACAGTGGTCGGCATGATCAGGGTGTTCAGCGCGATCATGGTGCATGGCGTTGGTGACCCGAACGAGTTGGCCGGCGGGATTTCGGAAGCCCTGATCACCACCGCCGCTGGTCTGACCGTGGCCATTCCGGCCTACTTCTTCTACCGCTATTTCCGGGGACTGGTCCGTAGCTACGTGGTGCAGATGGAACAGCAGGCGCTGATTCTCATGCAAGCCATTGAACGCGGCGGACGCCGTCGGACCTGAACAAATGAAGATTTACGAAGAAGACCGCGAAGAACCCGAGATCAATCTGACCTCTCTGATCGATGTGGTGTTCCTGCTGCTGATCTTTTTCATGGTCTCGACCACTTTCGAACGACATGCCTTGCTGCGCCTGGACCTGCCGGAAGCGGCCACGGCTGAAACCGAAACCTTGCCGTCGATCATCGAGCTGATCATTACTGACGATGGCCGTCTGTTCATCGACGACCAGATGCTGGCCGATGATCGACGCGAGACCGTCCAGGCCGGTCTGGTCCAGCGCTTTGCCGACAATCCAGACGCCACGCTGGTGATTCGTGCCGATGCCGAGGCCCCGCATCGGCTGGTGGTGCGGGCCCTGGATGCGGCGGCAGCCGAAGGCATTCGGCGATTGACCATCGCGGCCGTGGAAGAGGGTGGGGAGGGTCCGTGACCAGGCCTTCCAGCGCAGGGCTTTACCGGCGCCTGCTGTCCTATGTCGTTCGTCATCGTCTGATCTTTGGCCTGGCACTGGCGGCGGTGGCACTGGATGCGGCCGGTCAAGGGCTGTTTTTCTACCTGCTGAGACCGCTGGTCGATGAAACCATTGCTGCACCGGACCCGACCTTCAGCCTGTGGCTGCCGGGACTGGTGCTGGCGGCCGTGGTGCTTAGAATCGTCGGAAATTTCGGTGGCGTCTTCGGCATGGAGTGGGTTGGGCGTCGGCTGATTGCCGATCTGCGAGCCGACCTGTTTGGCCGCTACCTGGAGTTGCCTGCAAGTCATTTTGACCGCGAGTCTTCCGGTCAGATGATCTCCCGGGTTACCTACAATGCCGAGCAAGTGGCGCAGGCAGCCACCACCGCACTGCTCGGCTCGGTGCGTGATGTCTTCACGGTGATTGCGTTGCTGACCGTGATGGTGATCCAGTCCTGGCGTCTGACCTTGACCATGCTTTTGCTGGTTCCGGTGATTGCGCTGGTTGTAACCGTCATTTCGCGACGCTTTCGCCGCATATCCAGCCGCATCCAGGAGTCCATGGGCGATGTCACCCATGTCACGGAGGAAGCGGTGGATGGCCATGAGGTGGTCAAGATTTTCGGCGCTCAGGCCCGTGAAAAATCGGCGTTCGAAGCGATCAACGAGGGCAACCGCCGTCTGCACCTAAGGCTGACCGCAACTCAGTTGGTCTCATCGTCCATGATCCAGCTTGCCGCCGGGCTGGCGGTGATTCTCCTGCTGGTGATTGCGGCCAGCGATTTCATGCGCGCTGAAGTGACCGCCGGGATCTTCATGTCGGTACTGGCCGCCATGGTCGCCTGCATACCGCCCCTCAAGCGGTTGACCAAAATGCATGCCGTGATCGAGAAAGGCCTGGCTGCCGCCGACAGCATTTTCCAGGTCCTGGATGCCCCGGCCGAACCGGACACCGGCAGTCACGATCCGGGGCGGGTTGCGGGTCGGATTGAATTCCAGTCGCTGGCCTTCAGCTATCCGAGTTCTGACCAGAAAGCGCTGAAAGACATCAATCTGGTGATACCGGCAGGTAGCGTGACCGCCCTGGTCGGACGCTCCGGCTCGGGCAAGAGTACGCTGGTCAAGCTGCTGCCGCGTTTCTATCTGCCAGGTAGCGGTCGGATCTTGATTGATGGCCACGATATTGCCGACTTTCGACTGTCTGCGCTGCGCCGGCAGGTCGCCCTGGTCAGCCAGGATGTGGTGTTGTTCAACGATACGGTCGCCGGTAACATTGCCTACGGCGTCCCGGGGGAAATCAGCATCGAACGCGTTGTCGAAGCGGCCCGCCAGGCCCATGCCCTGGAGTTCATCGAGCGCTTGCCGCAGGGTTTCGAAACGCCGATTGGTGAAGATGGCTCCCTGTTGTCTGGAGGTCAGCGGCAGCGCCTGGCAATCGCCCGCGCGCTGCTCAAGAATGCCCCCATTTTGATTCTGGACGAGGCCACCTCGGCCCTGGATGCCGAGTCCGAGCGCGCCGTTCAGGCAGCGCTGGAAACGCTGATGGCCGATCGCACCACTCTGGTCATTGCCCATCGCCTGGCGACCGTGCGCAAGGCCGATCAGGTGGTTGTTCTGGACCAGGGCCGAATCCAGGAGATCGGCAGCCATGAGAGCCTGTTGGCGCGATCGGACGGACTCTATCACCATCTGCACCGGCTCCAGCTGCAGGACTCATCGGCGACTTCCTGAGCCATGTTGCGCAGGCACCTGGAGCAGCATTTCAACCGCGTCTGGTATCAACATGGGCGCGTGCCGCTGTTTTACCGTGCATTGGCCCAGGTCTATAAAACGTGGGTGAAACCGCGCTGCAAGCGACCGACGCTGACCGCACCGGTGCCGGTCATCGTGGTCGGTAATCTGACTGTGGGTGGGGGTGGCAAGACACCACTGGTGATTGCCCTGGCTCGTCATCTATCGTCTGCAGGCTATCAAGTGGCGGTCATCAGCCGTGGTTACGGCGGCCGTCGAAGGACTCTGCCATACCAGGTCCAGGCGAACGATACGGCCGCCATGGTCGGCGATGAGCCGCTGTTGATTGCCGAGCAGACCGGAGCTCCGGTCTGGGTCTGCAGCAAACGCTCAGAGGCCCTTGCTGCGGCAGTCAAGGCGGGTGTGAAGGTCGTGATCAGCGACGATGGTCTGCAGCATCTGGCACTGCCCAGGACGTTTGAAATTTGCCTGCTTGATGGTGCAAGAGGTTTTGGCAACGGCGAGCTGTTGCCTGCCGGTCCGCTGCGGCAACCGCAAGACCGGCTTGCCGATGTCGATCTTGTCCTGGTCAAGGGGGAAGGTCAGGTTGCCGGTCAAGCCGTGAGGGTCGACCTGCTGCCGGAGCGAATCTCCCAGTTGGATGGCAGTGACAGCGAACCCCCGGATGCCTGGCAGGGCAGGGCCGTCCACGCCGTGTGCGGCATTGCCAATCCGTCCGGTTTTTTCCGGACGCTGGAGGCACTTGGCATGCAGATCAAGCCGCTGGCATTTCCCGATCACCATCCGTTCAAGGCCGAGGATTTTCACGGCCTGGCTGGGGCGGTGGTCGTTACGGCCAAGGATGCGGTCAAACTGCGCGCGCTTGGCCTTGATCGGTCTGTCCACGTGTTGCATGTCGGTATGAGCTTGCCTGCCGCTGTCACCACGGCGGTAGAAAAGCACCTGATGGAATGGAGTTCAGCCCATGAGTGACGATGATTTTCATATTCTGATTCCCGCGCGCCTGGATTCCACCCGGCTGCCACGCAAGGCGTTGGCGGATCTCGGTGGTCGGCCAATGGTGCTCAGAACGCTGGAGCGCGCGCTTTTGAGCGGTGCTGCCAGCGTCACCGTGGCCACGGATAGTGAGGAGATTGCCGGCGTCGTCGGCAAGGCCGGTGGCGCAGCTATTCTGACCGCCAGCAGTCATCGTTCGGGAACCGACCGGCTTGCCGAAGCAGTCGTTCAGCTGGAACTTGACGCAACCGCCGTGGTGGTCAACCTGCAGGGTGATGAGCCGGCCATGCCGGCCGCTTGCCTGCGGCAGGTAGCCGCCTTGCTGACGGAGGACGCCGCCGCCGACATGGCTACCCTTTGGCAGCCGCTGGCCGATGAAGCGCAGTGGCGCGACCCCAATGTCGTCAAGCTGGTGGCTGATGATGATCGGCGCGCCCTTTATTTCTCGCGCGCACCCATCCCGTGGCCTCGCAACGGCGGATGGCCGGCGGCTGAGGCGCGTCGACATGTCGGACTGTATGCGTATCGGGTTTCAGCCCTGAAGGCCTGGCGGGCATTGCCTCCAAGTCAGCTGGAAACGCTGGAATCCCTGGAGCAGCTGCGGGCGCTGGCGGCCGGATGGCGGATCGTCGTTGATCGAGCCCGCGCGGCCATTCCCGTCGGCATCGATACACCGGAGGATCTTGCCCGCTTCCGGGCCATGCTGTCCTGACCGGGGTGCGGTAATATCCAGCGGTAAGTGTCCTGTTCGGAGACCTTTATACCCATGAATTCCTATCTGTTTGTCTGTCTGGGCAATATCTGCCGCAGCCCAACGGCAAAGGCGATGTTCGACTACAAATTCAAACAAGCCGGCATTGAGGTATTCACCGACTCGGCTGGCACCCTGAGTTATCACGTCGGCAAGGCGCCCGATCCGCGCGCCATCCGCCATGCCCAGGATTGGGGCATGGATATCAGTGATCAGCGAGCCCGACAGGTGACGGTGTCGGATTTTCGCCGCTTCGACCGTATCTTCGCCATGGACCAGAGCAATCTTCAGGATCTGCAGCGGATGCTGCCGCCGAATGCGACCGCCAGCGTCGAGCTGGTCATGAACCTGGCACCCGACTACGGCCTGCAGGAAGTGCCCGATCCTTACTATGGCGGTGACCAGGGTTTTGAGCAGGTGTTGGACATGCTGGAAACCGCGGCCAGCCGCCTGATCGAGGAGTTGGCCAGGTCGCGGTGAGCGATTTCGACGGAAGAGCATTCGCACGCTCGTTGTCGACCGGGCCGGGCGTGTACCTGATGCGCGATGGGCGCGGGCAGGTGCTGTATGTCGGCAAGGCCCGCAACCTGAAGCGGCGTGTCGGCAGCTATTTCGACCGTCGTGACAAGGGCGCGCGCATCAACCTGATGGTGCGCAAGATCGCCAGCATGGAAGTCAGCCTCACCCGAACGGAAGCCGAGGCCTTGCTGCTGGAGAACGAGTGGATCAAATCGCATCGGCCACGATTCAATATCAACCTGCGCGACGACAAGAGCTACCCCTGGATCCGCCTGGATACTTCGCACGAATACCCGAGGATCGGGTTCTATCGCGGCTCTCGCAAGCATCCGGGGCAGTATTTCGGCCCATTTTCCAGTGCCGGTGCTGTGCGCGAATCGCTCAACCAGATCTATCGTCTGCTGGGTTTGCGGCAGTGCCGTGACAGTGTCTTCGCCAATCGGACCCGACCGTGCCTGCAGTATCAGATCAATCGCTGCACCGCACCTTGTGTCGGTTATGTCAGCCGCGATGACTATGCGCGTGACGTCAAGGCGGCCGTCCAGTTCCTGAAAGGGCGCGATGAGGCCGTCATTGAGCTGCTAGGCGAGCGCATGGAACGCGCCAGCGCGGCGCTGGAGTTCGAAAAGGCCGCGCTGCTGCGCGACCAGATTCACAGCCTGCAACGGGTACGTTCAAGCCAGTACGTGGCCGATGGTGCCGAAGATCTGGATGTGATCGGCCTGCATCTGGCGTCCGGCCAGGCTGCGGTCCAGGTGGTTTCGTTTCGGCATGGGCGAAACGTGGGCGGGCGCAGCTTTTTCCCCGGCAATCTGCCTGAGGCGGCCGAGGAGGGGGAGATCATGGCCGCCTTTCTTGGTCAGTATTACGCCGAACGCATACCGCCGTCTGCGCTGATCCTGTCATCTGCACCGGACCAGGCCAGTCTGTGGAAGCAGGCACTGGCAAGCAGGCGCGAAGGCAAGGTTCATATGGTCTGGCGGGTCAAGGGTCAGCGCGCCAAATGGCTGCAAATGGCGCAGGCGAATGCCGAGGACGCACTCAGGCGGCGCCTGGCCGAACGCGACCAGGTTGGGCGCGGCCTGGATGAGTTGGCGGCATTGCTGAAGCTTGAACACACACCGGAACGGCTGGAGTGCTTCGATATCAGTCACATCTCGGGCACTGAAACGGTTGGCTCCTGCGTGGTATTCAGTGCAGAGGGGGCCCAGAAAGCGCAGTATCGTCAGTACAACATAGAGGGCGTGGCGCCGGGGGATGACTATGCGGCCATGGAGCAGGTTCTGCGCAGGCGCTACAAGCGAATTGTCGAAGAAGGTGCGGAATTGCCCGACCTGCTGGTCATTGACGGCGGCAAGGGGCAGGTCGGTCGGGCGGAAACGGTGCTTGAGGAGCTTGGCCTGGATGCCTTGCCCATACTGGGAATTGCCAAAGGCCCGGCCCGTCGCGCCGGCCACGAGACCTTTGTCCTGCGCGGGCTGGAGGTTAAACCGGGTCCGCATCACCGTGCTTCCCACCTGGTCCAGCAGATTCGTGACGAGGCCCATCGCTTCGCCATTCAGGCTCATCGCAAGCGCCGCCAGAAGCGGACCCAGGCATCTCCGCTGGAGCAGATTGCCGGGGTCGGGCCCCAGCGTCGCCAGCGGCTACTGAAGCACTTTGGTGGGTTGAAAGGCGTGTTGAAAGCCAGCCCGGAGGAGCTGGCCCGGGTGCCGGGCATCAGCGCGGCGCTGGCCGAGCGCATTGTCGAGCAGCTAAGGGATGTACCGAGGCCGGGGTGACGGGAGCGCCATAGGCGGGAGCATTTGCGGGATAATGGCGTTATTGATTCTGGAGTAGAAGCCGTTGTCGCTGACCATCCCTACGCTGTTGACCCTGCTGCGCATCGTGATGATTCCGGTGCTGGTGCTGGTCTTCTATCTGCCGGTGGCGTGGGCAAACCTGGCAGCGGTCATTATTTTTGCCCTGGCGGCCATCACGGACTGGCTGGATGGCTGGGTGGCGCGCCGATTCGGGATGACCAGCACGTTCGGCGCCTTCCTGGATCCTGTGGCCGACAAATTGATGGTTGGCGTGTCGCTGATGATCATTGTCCAGGCGCACCCTGAAATCATCATCGCACTATCGGCGGCCACCATCATCGGTCGGGAGATCACCATTTCGGCCTTGCGCGAGTGGATGGCAGCGTTGGGCGAGGGCGCTCGGGTCAGGGTCGCATGGACCGGCAAGCTCAAGACCATATTGCAAATGATTGCCATCGGTTTCCTGCTCTACGGTGAGCCGCTCGGGCCGCTGCCTGTTCTCGCCATTGGCCGCTGGTTGCTGGTTGCGGCTGCCGTGCTGACCATCATTTCCATGTTTACTTACCTGCGTTCGGCCTGGCCGGCCATCCGGCAGCGCGGCTGAATCAGTCAGTCCAGGAATCAAACCATGTCGAAACACAAATCCCGGCCTCAAATGGCCGCTTTGGCGGACCGTCACGAGCTGTACGAGGCCAGCGTTCAAGATACGGAAACCGAACTCGAATTTGTTGCCGAAACGTTCGAAGACTTGACGGGTCGGCGCTTGAAGTTGATCCGCGAGGACTTCTGTGGCACCGCTAATACCGCTTGTGCCTGGGTGCGCAGTGGCTCTGATCATCAGGCGGTTGGTGTCGACCTCGATGGTGAGGTGCTGGCCTGGGGGCGGAACAAGCATCTGGCCCCGCTGTCACCGGACCAAAAGCGGCGCATCAAGCTGATCCAGGATGACGTTTTAAGCGTCGACGCCGGTCAGTTCGATGCCGTATTGGCGATGAATTTCAGCTACTACTTGTTTGCAACACGGGCTACCTTGCGTGGCTATTTTGAGCGTGTTCGCGAGGCCCTGGTCGATGGCGGCGTCCTGTTCCTTGATGCTTTCGGTGGTTACGATGCCCACCGTGAGCTGGAAGAGCGCACTGAATACGACGATTTCACCTACGTCTGGGATCAGGCCAGCTTTGACCCGATCAATCATTACATGACCTGCCAGATCCATTTCGAGTTTCCGGACGGATCAAAGCTGGAGCGGGCTTTTGAGTACCACTGGCGGCTGTGGACGCTTCCGGAAATCAGGGAGTTGCTGCTGGAAGCTGGTTTTGGTTCTGCGACGGTTTACTGGGAAGGCACCGACGAAGAGAACGGCGAGGGTGATGGGATTTACAGCCCCAGCGAGACGGGTGACGCGGACGCCGGCTGGATCTGCTACCTGGTCGCGCGCAGGTAGCAGTCGCAAGGCGTCGAGTTGGGGGGTGTCAGCCTCTGATTCAGAGGCTGTCCGGTTTGCAGTCAGGCTCAGAAGAAGGTGAATACCTGGTCCAGCCAGCGATCCAAGCCTTCGAATTCTTCGACCGTGGCCGGTACAAACTGCTCGATATCCAGCTCGTGCAAAGCGCCGAAATGCTCACCATCCTCATGCAGAACGGTCAAGGCGGCTACGACGTCGCGCTGTACCGACACCGGAACCTCCGGGCTGGCGGCAATGCCGGAGTGGGGGAACGGATCTGATGTGCGAACAACCTCCATGTTGACGTAGCGTGCAACGAGGTTGTGCGGAACAATGGCAGCTTCGGCCTCCATTGAGAAAACGATCTCAACGGCATCCAGCCATGAACTGGCGTTGGATTGGATGATTGGTTGCTGCATCGGGTTGTCGTACCAGCTTGCCAGAATGAGGTAACCCAGGCTGGGTGCTGGCATGCTGGAAACCGGCCGGCCGATGAAGTCTGACAATTCGGCGTCGATATTCATGCCTGAAGTCAGCAGCGAAAACGTTCCCGGTTCGTCAGCTCGTACCAGCGGGTTATAGCCATAGCGATTGATCCGCATCGAGATCAGGTGGGCGTCTTCCAGGACAAAATCAGGCTGTCCGCCGCGACGAATATCCAACCAGAAGCGATGAAAGTCTCGGGGAATCTGAAGTTCAAAGGAATGGGGTGTTGCTGCGTTCAGATAGTCGACCAGGGGACGGTAGACGCTTTCGGCCTGCTCGGGGATGAAGATGGGATGGGCCTGGATTCGATAAGTGCGCGGTTCTAGCGGCTCGTCGGCGGCGGGTTCAGGATCGACTGCGGGCTCGAGCTCGAGCAGTTCGGCCGGCGCTGGTTCCTCCTCTGTCTCTGGACTGACAGTCTCTATCTCTGGGCTGACAGTTGCCTCGATGACTTCGCTTTCATCGGATTCAATGGCAGTATCCGGGTCGATATCCTGAGCAAAAATCCAGGATGCGCAGAACAGGCCAATCAGACAAGTCAGCAGCTTCATCGAGAATTTCATTCAACTTACCCCTTTAACTCAATGATTATGGGATGCTTTAGAGGATTGCATACCTTCTGGATAGTATCACAGACTTTCTGGCGGCGCCATCTCGATGGGCTGGCTGAAATTGTCGGCCTGGGTCTGCAAGCTGGTGCCGGGTCCGATTTCCACGGGGCAGACGGCCAGACCTATCGTCTCTCCATCAATCACCAGGCTGTCAAGTACTGAACCCGCGTCCTTTTCGTTTCGATCGAGGAGTTTGGTGCCAGGGTCGGGCGGCGGGTTGTCTGTCGCTTCGGTTCGAAATCCCAGCAAGTGTCGTTTGACTTTACCCAGGTAATGCACGCGGGCAACGATTTCCTGTCCTGGGTAGCAACCCTTTGTGTAACAAAGGCCCTGATTGTGCTCAAGGCCCAGGAATTGAGGGAGATGCTGCCCGGATGTGACTGGCTTAAGCCATGGCAGCGGGGTTTTGAAGTCAGCCTGTCGCCAGCGTTCGATGGCTGCCTGATCAATCGAAGCCCGGTCCGACACCAGTTGCAGACTGCGCGGGTACGGGCCGGGTAGCGTAGCCGTTCCCGCAATGACCGATAGACTGCCTGAAACCGGACTCGGGGCTCCAAACTGCACTTCGTGACCGATGGCAAAGAGTTTTAGTCGATCGAGCTGATTTTTCTGGCTGTTTGGCAAGATCAGCTCGACTTCTCCTTCATTGAATCTTGCGAGAATAACAATGAGGCAACGGCCTTTGACATCACACCACGCGCCTGGCTGCCAGGCGGCGGCCGTCAAAAGATTGGCATCGAACGTGAATTGAGCCTGGCAGAAACGCAGTGCATCCGGTCCACTGATCTTGATGCCGCATAGATGAGAAATATCGAAAATATTGATCATTCCAACTTTGATAGATGACAGTCAGCGGGTACAATTAAGCAATGTCGGATACAAAAACCAGCTCCGATTCCGGCTCGGCCGTTAAAACACAGAACCAGCCACCTCGGGAAAGTTCCAAGACGCCCAAAGAAATCGGCAGGCGCAAGGAAGCTCTGGAACCTACCCGCTATGGTGATTGGGAGAAAAACGGCCGCTGCATAGATTTTTGATTTCCTTCCAGTCTCAAGCGAGAAAAGCCATGGCGACGGACAACCGACCGCTCTCACCGCATCTGCAGGTCTACCGGCCTCAGCTGACATCGGTGCTTTCGATTTCCCACAGAATAACCGGCATTGTGTTGAGCGCTGGATCACTGGTCGTGGTGATGTGGCTGCTGGCGCTGGCCAGCGGGCCGGAGCGCTTTGAGCAGCTGACAGCCTTTCTCTCTCACCCCATTTCCCTGGTCGGGCTGGCGGTCTGGAGTTTTTGCCTGTTCTATCATCTGCTAAATGGTATCCGACATTTGTTTTGGGATGCCGGCTGGCTGCTGGATCTGCGTGGCGCCTACGCCTCGGGGTGGACGGTCGTCGTATTGTCCGTAATTCTGACCGTGGCGATTTGGGGAGGGCTGCTATGAACCTTCGTAACCCGTTAGCCAACGCGCACAACCATGGTTCTGCCGGCGATGGCGTCAGTCATTGGTGGGCGCAGCGCTTCAGTGCCATCCTGCTGGCCTTGCTCACTGTATGGCTGGTGTACGCCCTCGCTTCCCTGGTCGGCGCTGACCACGCGACGGCTTCGGCCTGGCTTTCTTCGCCGTTCAATTCAGCGATGGCGATTCTTTTCGTGGTGACTTCGCTTTACCACGGCAAACTCGGACTCCAGACCATCATCGAAGATTACGTGCACCATCGATCCGCGGAGGTTGCGCTGCAGATCCTGGTCAAACTGGCTGCCATCGTTGGGGGTTTGCTCGCCGTTGTCGCCATTCTGAAAGTTGCTTTTGGAGTCTGATCTTGAGTAAGTCCTACGAAGTTACCAAGCACGAATACGACGTTCTGGTCATTGGTGCCGGTGGTGCCGGATTACGGGCCACCATGGGCCTGGCAGCTACCGGGCTTACGACCGCGTGCATCACGAAGGTATTCCCGACCCGTTCTCACACGGTAGCAGCGCAGGGCGGCATGAGCGCGGCCCTGGGCAACATGGGCGAAGACGACTGGCGCTGGCACATGTATGACACCATCAAGGGGTCGGACTGGCTGGGTGATCAGGATGCCATTGAATACATGTGTCGTGAGGCTATCCCGTCGGTCATTGAGCTTGAGCATTTCGGGGTTCCGTTTTCGCGTACCGAAGACGGCAAGATTTATCAGCGGCCCTTCGGCGGGATGACGACGCGATTCGGCGAGGGCACGGCTCAGCGAACCTGTGCGGCTGCTGATCGCACGGGTCACGCCATTCTCCACACGCTCTACCAGCAATCGCTGAAACACGACGCGCAGTTCTTTATTGAGTATTTCGCGCTTGACCTGTTGATGGATGATGGCGTCTGTCGTGGCGTGCTGGCCTGGGATCTGGCCAGCGGTACCCTGCACGAGTTCCGCGCCCACGCGGTCATTCTCGCGACCGGCGGCTACGGGCGTGCTTATTTCTCCTGCACATCTGCCCACACCTGCACAGGTGACGGCAACGGCATGGTGCTTCGGGCAGGTCTGCCGCTGCAGGATATGGAGTTCGTTCAGTTCCACCCCACCGGTGTCTACGGCGCCGGCTGCCTGATTACCGAGGGTGTCCGCGGTGAGGGTGGTTACCTGACCAACTCCGAGGGCGAGCGCTTCATGGAGCGCTATGCACCCAACGCGAAAGATCTGGCCTCGCGTGATGTCGTGTCTCGCTCGATGACCATTGAAATTCGCGAGGGTCGTGGCGTCGGTTCCAAGAATGATCACATCCATCTCAACCTGCAGCACCTAGGTGGCGATGTCATTCATGAGCGGCTGCCAGGCATTGCCGAAACGGCGAAGATTTTTGCCGGCGTCGACGTGACCAAGGAGCCGATTCCGGTGCTGCCGACCGTGCACTACAACATGGGCGGTATCCCAACCAACTATCACGGCGAAGTGGTGACCCTGAAAGATGGTGATCCCGACTCGGTCGTGCCCGGGCTCTATGCCATTGGCGAGGCTGCTTGCGTATCAGTACATGGGGCCAATCGTCTGGGGTCGAACTCTCTGCTCGATCTGATCGTCTTTGGGCGCGCGGTTGCCAAGCGATGCGGAGAGACGATCAAACCCGGGCAATCGCACAAGACACTGGGTAAAGAGGTTGTCGACAATCTGGTCGGCGAATTCGACCGCATTCGTCATGCATCCGGAGATACGCCGACATCGACGATTCGCGATCGCATGCAGCAGGTAATGCAGGAGGATGCGGCGGTTTTCCGTACCTCCGATTCCCTGAAGAAAGGCTGCGAGAGAATCACCGAAGTCAATGCAGGTTTCGACAGTGTTTCGGTCAGCGATCGATCCATGGTCTGGAATTCGGATCTGGTCGAAACGCTGGAACTGCGCAACCTGCTCGGCAATGCCGTGACCACCATGATTTCAGCCGAAAACCGCAAGGAAAGCCGTGGCGCCCACGCCCATGAAGACTTTCCCGACCGCGACGACGACAACTGGCACAAGCACACCTTGATCTGGGTGGACGAAAGCGGCAAGACCCGAATTGACTATCGACCGGTTCACATGTACACCTTGAGCGACGATGTCGACGTTGTCCCCCTCAAGGCCAGAACCTACTGAAGCCCGTATTTCGCCCTACAGATCAAGCAGTACAGGACAGCATCAGGCAGACCATGGCACAGTTCAGACTTCCGAAAAATTCCAGAATTGGCAAGGGCAAGCACTTCCCGGCGCCACAAGACGCCAAACGCGTCAAGACATTCAGGGTCTATCGCTATGATCCCGATAGCGGCGAGAATCCAAGAGTGGACTCCTACGACATCGATCTTGATGATTGTGGCCCCATGGTTCTGGATGCCGTGGTCAAGATCAAGAATGAACTTGATCCAACCCTGACGTTCCGCCGCTCCTGCCGTGAAGGCATTTGCGGTTCCTGTGCGTTCAATATTGATGGCACCAATACCCTGGCCTGCACCAAGGCCATCGACGACATCAAGGGCGACGTCAAGATCTACCCCTTGCCGCATATGCCGGTGATCAAGGACCTGGTGCCGGACCTCACCCATTTCTACGCGCAATATGCGTCGATCAAGCCCTGGATTCAGACCCAGAGCCCGGCACCGCCGGACAAGGAACGCTTGCAGTCGCCAGCAGATCGCAAGCAGATGGACGGACTGTATGAGTGCATCCTCTGCGCCTGCTGCTCAACATCGTGCCCGAGTTACTGGTGGAACGGCGATCGTTACCTGGGGCCGGCCATTTTGCTGCAGGCTTATCGCTGGCTGGTTGACTCGCGCGATGAAGCGACCGGGGACCGGCTTGATGATCTGGAAGACCCATTCCGCTTGTATCGTTGCCATACCATCATGAACTGTGCGCGAACCTGTCCGAAGGGGCTCAACCCGGCCAAGGCAATTGCCGAAATCAAGAAAATGATGCTGGCACGGCGCAGCTTGTAGTGACCGGCGGCGAGGATCGTTCTGTTTCGGCCTTGCGCTGGCGCTGCCGACGGGGCATGCGCGAACTCGACGTTCTCCTGGGGCATTGGCTTAATGATTGCTACCCGGATGCAGAGCAAGCACTTCAACAGGCATTCAGCGATTTGCTCGAGTGCGAAGATGACATGATTTGGGATTGGCTGATGGGGAGGTCAGCGCCGCCTGACCACTTGCAGGCATTGGTGGCAAAAATACAGGGTCTCAGTGAAACCCGCAGCCTCGGCTAGGATTCTGCCTGTCGGACCGGCCCGCAAAGTGGCATGCCTGGTTGTTGTGCTGACTTTGCTTGCAATTGCAGCCGTGACCGTCAGCGGCTTGACTTTACTGATTCGTATTCTTCTTGTTGCCGTCGCGCTTGCTTACGGCTGGCGGGTTGCCCATTGTCTGTTGTGGCCAACCCTGAGGGGCATTTCTCTCACGGCCGAAGGCGTTCGCATCATCCAGCACAGTGGTGGTGATCAGCCAACCGTGCGGGTCGCAGCTTGCTTTGTCTGCCCCTGGTTTGTCAGCTTTGGCAGTGGACTGTCTGGCTTTGGTCTGTTCCGTGAACAATTGGCAGATGATGACTTTCGCCGTCTGAGCGTCTTTCTCCGGCACGGTGGGTGGCATTGAAGCGAGCCTTGCGATTCCTGCGCCGCTGGCTGGTGCGCTCGGCCTTGCTGGTTATTGGCCTGACGGTCGCAGTGACCTTGCCGCTTCGCTGGCTGGATCCGCCAACCACGATGTTCATGGTCATCGAGCGCTGGCAAAGCGCTGCCTGGCCGAGGCAGCACTGGACAGACGCAGATCAGATACCGGATGTGCTCCGCCTGGCAGTGATCGCCGCCGAGGATCAGAATTTTCCGTACCACCGTGGCTTTGATACGGTGCAGATTCGGGCAGCGCTCGATGGTCTCCAACGCGGTGAACGTCTGCGCGGTGCCAGTACCCTGAGCCAACAATTGGCCAGAAACCTCTATTTGTGGCCGCAGCGTAGCTGGCTGCGAAAAGGGCTCGAGGCCTGGTTTACCGTCCCGCTGGAGCTGTTTCTGCCGAAGGAACGGCTGTTGTTCATTTACCTCAATGTTGTCGAGTTTGGCCCGGGCATATACGGGGCTGAAGCGGCAGCCCAACACCACTTCGGCAAGCCGGCCATTGCCTTGACCCGGCAGGAAGCGGCGCTGCTCGCCGCCACGCTGCCAGCGCCGAAACACCGCGTTCCGGCCAACCCCGATCAGGCCATGCGCGACCGGCAGCGCTGGATTCTGAGGCAAATGGACAACCTCGGTTTAGCCTGGCTGCCGTAATCGGCTAGACTGGCCAGATAGCGAAAAGCACCAAAAGGGGAGTCCTCTCGCCATGGATTTGCACAAGTACCTTCAGGCAATGGTCAAGCACGAGGCCTCTGATTTGTTTTTCAGCGCGGGCGCGCCGGTTGGCATCAAGATTCATGGCAAAACGCGGTTTCTCGGAGAGCATCGGCTGAGTTCGGCTGAATCCCGTCAGCTGGCTTTTTCCATTCTGACTGACAAGCAAAGCGCTGAATTCGAGCGCGAAATGGAGTTGAACCTGGCCCTGGCCCTTGATGGTATCGGTCGTTTCAGAGTCAATGTGTTTCGTCAGCGCGGCTCCGTGGCCATGGTCGTGCGTCATATCAAGGCCGAGATACCTTCAATTGAGGCGCTCAACCTGCCGGTGAAGCTCAAGGAGTTGATCATGGCACCACGAGGTCTGGTGCTTGTGGTGGGGTCGACCGGATCCGGCAAGTCCACCACGCTGGCCTCAATGATTGATTATCGCAACGAGCACCGGACTGGTCACATTCTCACGATCGAGGACCCGATTGAGTTTCTGCACAGCCACAAAAAATGCATTGTCGATCAGCGCGAAGTCGGTCTCGATACCCTCAGCTATGCCGCTGCGCTGAAGAACGCCATGCGCGAGGCACCTGACGTGATTCTGATTGGTGAAATTCGCGACCGCGACACCATGCAGCATGCCATTGCCTACGCCGAAACCGGTCATCTCTGCTTGTCCACGCTGCATGCTAATAACGCCAACCAGGCGCTGGACAGGATCATCAATTTCTTCCCTGAGTCGGCGCATCAGCAGCTTTTTGTCGATTTGTCGCTGCATTTGCAGTCGATCATCAGTCAGCGGCTGGTGCCCAGTCTCGATGGTCTGCGCGTTCCGGCTGTTGAATTGTTGATACGGACACCGTTTGTGGCAGACCTTATTCTCAAGGCCGAGATCAGCGGGCTGAAGGATGCGATGAAAGAGGGCAGTCAGCATGGCATGCAGACCTTTGACCAGTCTCTGCTGGAGCTTTTCAAAGCCGGCAAGATCAGCGCCGAAGAGGCGCTGGAACATGCCGATTCCCGCAATGACCTGGGGCTGAATATCCGGCTTCACGCTGGCGCCGGCAGTGCACCCAGCGAATGGGATCTGCAGTAGCTGGAGCGCCAGCAGCCTGCGCGGCAGAAGCCGTCCGGGCTGCAACGGCGCCCTCGCCATTGAGTGCGTCTATCGTCGAGCTTACATAGCATCACTATGCGCGCTTTCCGATAGACACACTCAATGGCGATTGCATCCCTTTCGCCTCGAACGTTTCTGCCGCGCAGGTTCCTAGAGAAAGTACTTGAGTGAACTTGCCGCTGCAAAGAAGGCAGCGCTCAGCAAGGCGAACCAGAGCAGCAGTGAAATCTCCTGCCATTTGTGCTGGGGCTGGCGAAAGAGCAGCCAGAGCACAAGCGGTGGGATGTAGTAGCGCTGTTCGATCAACTCTGCCGGCAGCATCGCGAGCACCGTCACTGGAAACAACCAGATTGAGGCCTTCTCTTTCAATGGCGATACGGCAATGCTGAGCAGGCTCCAGGCCATCAGCGGAAAGGCAAGCAGGCGCGCCACCGGGTCATTGGCCAGCCAGCCCAAGACCCGGTTGCGAAGGTGGAATTCCGGCAGGCCCAGATTGTAGTGATGGGTAACGGCGAAGCTGAACCAGTAATAGAGACCCAGCAGGAGCAGGGCGGGGATGATCCACCAGCGCTTGCGAACGAGAGCCGCAATGTTGCCCAGATTGGCGATATGCAAGGGCAAGAGCACCAGCCAGAGCGCCAGCAGCATGAAAAAGACCTGGCTTGGATACAGCCCGCCGAGCTGATGCGACATCCGGTCTCCCACAGCCACGCCGCGGTTGAGAACCAGAAAAATGATGAACGCAAACAGCGGCAGCAAAAGTGGCCAGGTGCTCTTCAGCGCGGGCACCAACGCTTGACCCGCAGCTCGAATCTTGTCGCTCAGGTTGTCTCCGGCAGCCAGTGCCGTACCGATGCCGGCCTGGTGGACAGCCATCAGCCAGACCAGCCCCAGCCAGAAGACATTGGTTTGACGGATGAAAAGCGCAGCCAGTCCTATGCAGGCTGCCGCCTTGAAGCGCTGGCGATCGGCCAGCAGAACAACTGCCAGCAGCGCTGCCAGAGCCAGCAGGTCGGTGTACAGGAGGACATAGAACGGCCACAACAGCGGACAGGCCAGCAGTTGCAGTGAACGCAGGAATGGCTGCTGGGCGGCATGAGCGCGCCAGTACAGCCAGGCAAGGAAAATGACGCTGCTGGCCAGCAGCGCGCTAATCGCACGCAATGCGGTGACCTGATCCAGTCCGAGCAGTGCAGCAGGCGCAGATACGATCAGGTGGTAACCGGGAGTGACCGTGATTTCCGGGACGCGCTTGAATTCACCGGCCAGAAAAAACTGGATCTGGCCGTGATGGAAGTGCTCGTCGACCATCAGCTGGTCGGGCAGCAGATACAGGCTGGAGGCCAGGATGCCCAGGGTGATCAGCGCCAGCAGGACGCTGCTGAGCCCGGTCTTGCTCATCGAAGCTCAGATCGGCGTTGTGTCCGGGGTCGGCGCTTTGCGTCGCCGCAGCCAGCGAACCATCCAGACCAGCAGCGCGACCAGGGCGATAATGACAATGATCCCGAATACGATCGGGATCAGCAGCGCCATGGCAATGGCAAACAGGCTGCCCGCAGTCTCACCCGTCGAAACCAACGGATTGGCGAGGCCGCCGCTGGATGCCGTGGACAGGCCGCGCGCCAGCACGCTGCCGGTCTGAACGATGCCTGCAGAGCCGCCACCCAGCGTGAGCGCGGTCCCCCACTGGGCCAGGTCATTCATTTCCGGGAGCAGGGAAGCGACAATGACGGTGCCGCCGCCAATGGCGGCCGGGGTCGCCAGAATGTCGAGCAGGTTGTCAACCAGCGGGATGTAGTAGGCACCGGCCTCAAGCATGGCGGCAATGCCAACGATGATCAGCACCGGTTCCGAGGCCAGCCAGGCAAACTGTTCTCCGACCTCCAGCCAACCCATGCGCACGGCAATGCCCAGCGCCAGAATGGGTAGAAACACCCGCAGGCCGGCTGCTGCACTCAAGGTAATGCCGGCCATGATGGCCGACAGCATGGTCAGGTCTGACACGCTTTCCATGGCGCCATTCTACGCCGCTTCGGCGGGCCGGGTCAGCCACTCCCCCGGGTGCGAGTCTTGTCCTTGCGCGCGTTCTTTTCCAGAAACTGAATGATCATGCCGGCGACGTCCTTGCCGGTAGCCGTTTCTATGCCCTCCAGGCCTGGTGATGAATTGACCTCCATGACCAGCGGCCCGTGGTTTGAGCGCAGCAGGTCTACCCCGGCCACGTTCAGCCCCATGATTCGGGCCGAACGCACCGCCACGGCGCGCTCCTGGGGGGTGATCTTGATCAGCTCGGCAGAGCCGCCGCGATGCAGATTGGACCGGAATTCACCGGGCTTGGCCTGGCGCTTGATTGCGGCAACCACCTTGTCGCCGATCACGAAGCAGCGGATGTCCGCACCGCCAGCTTCCTTGATGTACTCCTGGACCATGATCGAAACATTCAGCCCCATGAAAGCTTCGAGGACACTTTCGGCGGCCTTGCGTGTTTCACACAGTACGACGCCGATGCCCTGGGTGCCTTCCAGCAGCTTGGCCACCAGGGGGGCACCGCCGACCATTTCGATCAGGTCGCCGATGTCATCCGGGGCGCGGGCGAAACCGGTCACGGGCAGGCCGATGCCGCGTCTCGCCAGTAGCTGCAGTGAGCGCAGCTTGTCGCGCGAACGGGTCACGGCAACCGATTCATTGAGCGGGAAAGTGCCCATCATCTCGAATTGGCGCAGCACGGCCGTGCCGTAAAAAGTGATCGAGGCGCCAATTCGCGGTATGACGGCGTCAAACGGATCCAGCTGTTCTCCGCGGTAATGCATGGTCGGACGATGCGAGGCAATGTTCATGTAGCAGCGCAAGGTATCCACCACCTGGACATCGTGCCCGCGCTCCTTTGCGGCTTCAATCAGGCGGTTGGTCGAATAGATCTTTCGGCTACGGGAAAGAATGGCAATGCGCATGAGGATTCCTCGGGTGCTGGTTTGGCGCTTAGTTGAAGCGAGGTTTGCCTTGAAGAAAGGTTCTGGCTGGATAGACCAGGGCGTGGTTTTCCATCGCGACGCGCCCCAGCAGCATGCGGTATCGCATCTTGCGTCGGTCACTCAAGGTGATGTCAACCGGCCAGCGAGAGTGGCCGATGACGATCGGCGTGCGGATAGTCAGGCGTTCGCTTGCCTTGCCGGAACTGCTTCGCACGATGCGAGTGCCAACCAGGCGGCACTCGCAGTCGATATCGCTGACGGCTGCGATGTGGTCCAGGTGGACGCGGAACGCAACCCAGTTCAGACCATCACGCACAAATGGCCGAATGTTGCTGGCATGCAGGGCGCATGACTTGGCGCCGGTGTCGACGCGCGCGCGCAGGCGGTCAACGCCAAGCTCAGGCAGGGCAACCCACTCGCAGGCACCGATAATCATGTTCGGCCCGATATGCGAGCTCATTGCGAGGTTCTGACCCGGCTCCAGTTCAGCAACGACCTGATGGCGCTATTCTGGTTTCGCCAGATCTTCAAGCATCGCCTTGAGGAAGCGAGCGGCTTCGCCGCCGGTGCAGGCACGATGGTCGAATGTCAGTGAAATCGGAATGATGCGATGGACTTCAATGCCACCCAGCACGGGTACCACTTCGTGGCGAAGCGCGCCAGCGGCGACGATGGCTACGCAAGGGGGGGTGACCACTGGCGTTGCGTAGCGACCGGCAAACTTTCCGAAATTGGAAAGCACAATGGTGTAATCCTTCAAGTCCTCCGGGGGAATCGAACGGTTGGCGGTGTTGTCTCGCAAGCGATTGATTTCCTGACGAATTTGCTGGCGATCGGCCTGGTTGACGTTGCGCAAGGCAGCAACGAAGAGTCCGTCCGCCGTATCCACGGCCATGCCCACATGCATGTTCTTGTGGATCATGCGCATGTTCTTTTCACCGTCGAACCAGGCATTCAGACCGGGTTCGGCCTGTGCGCCAGTCCATAGTGAGCGCAGCAGCCGGGCGGTGATGTCCTCACCGGCTCGCCAGGCGTGGATATCGGCATCGTCCATCAGGGTGGTCGGCACCACGTTCTTGTGCGACTCGCTCATGGCTCGGATCATGGTCCGGCGGGGCCCCCGAATGGGCTCCCATTCGCCGGATGCTGCAACAGGGGCCGGCGCACGGCTGGGGGCTGGCCGGCGTGCATCCGCATCGGCTCTGGTCGGGGCGGCTGGCTCCCGGCTGGTCCTGGCCGGTGTGTCGACGGCGGCGGTTCCGCGCTCGGCGGCGGCACGGACATCCTTCAAGGTCACAACACCATCATTGCCGGACGGCTGAACCCGGCTGATATCCACCTTGAGCTTGCGCGCCATGGCGCGCACCGCGGGTGTCACCTTGACACCACCGACGGTGCTGGTCCGCTCGCTGAGTACTTCATTCGAGCTTTGGACATTCCCGACAACGGTACCGGTATCTTCCCGCTGCTGGGGTTCCGGGCTGCCGGCTTGTTCAGCTTTTTCAGTAGCCGGTACGGTAGTGGCCTGGGGCTCTGGTTCTGGTTTCGGCTCAGTCGGAACGGTCGTTGCTGGCGACTCGTGGGCGCCTGAGTCCGGTTCTGGGGGAGTTGCTACCTCCTCATCTGCGTGTTGTGCGGCAGGTTGATCTTCCTGCGGCATTTGCTCGTCCTCAAGCGACGTGATGAAGGCAAATGCTTCTTCCTCTGCCGCCGCATCATCAGTCACTTCGTCGATGGAGGCGGGTTCCATCGTGTCTTCTGGAGCGGGAGCATCGGCTTCCGGCTCGCTTTCGCCATCGACCTGAAACTCGCACAGCGGCGCGCCGGTCTGGATGACATCACCGGCCCGACCGTGAAGCTTGACGATGCGACCGGAGTAGGGACTGGGTACTTCGACCACCGCCTTGGCGGTTTCCATCGAAACCATCGGTTGATCCAGTTCGACCGGGTCACCTTCCTTGACCAGCCATTCGACGATTTCGGCATCCGGCAAACCTTCACCGAGATCCGGCAGATTGAAAACTTTCATGAGACCTCCAGTACCTGGTTGACAGCGTGCAGGATGCGCTTGACGCTCGGCATATACTTCATTTCGTTGCGGTAGAGCGGCATGACGGTATCGTAACCGCAGACCCGCTTGACGGGTGCTTGCAGGCTCCAGATGCCGGCGTCGGCCAGGTTCGCCGCAATTTCACCGGCGACGCCGCAGTGCCTGGGGGCTTCCTGGACAATGACGCAGCGCCCGGTCCGCTCGACCGACTCGATGATGGTATCCATGTCGATCGGGCTCAACGTGGCTACATCGATGACTTCGGCGCTGACGCCTTTCTGCTCCAGCTGATCCGCCGCTTGCAGGGTTTCCTTGACCATCGCGCCCCAGGTCACCAGGGTCACGTCCTTGCCGTCGCGCAGGGTGAAGCAGACATCCAGCGGCAATTCTTCACCGTCGTCCTCCACCTCTTCGCGCTGCCAGCGGTAAATCCGCTTGGGCTCCATGTAGATTACCGGGTCCGGGTCGCGAATCGCGGCCAGCAGCAGCCCGTAGGCGCGTGAGGGCGATGAGGGCATGACCACGCGAATGCCGGGCATGTGCGCAAACAGCGCTTCCGGGCTCTCGGAGTGATGCTCGGGAGCATGAATGCCGCCACCGGTCGGGAAGCGCAACACCATCGGGCAGCTCAGGCGTCCGCGTGTTCGGTTGCGCATGCGACCTGCGTGGCACATCAGGTGGTCGATCATCGGCATCGTGAAACCGCAGAACTGGGCTTCAGCGACCGGCTTGATGCCCTGGGTTGACATCCCCACGGTCATGCCGGCGATCATTACTTCGGCCAGCGGCGTATCAATGACACGTTCGTCACCAAAGCGCTGCTGCAGGCCGGCCGTTGCCCGAAACACACCGCCATTGATGCCCACGTCTTCGCCCAGTACGACCACGGCAGGGTCTTCCTCCATGGCTCGGGCCAGCGCCATCGTGACGCCTTCGATCAGGGTGATTTTCGCCATCAGTGGTGGCCTCCGTCTTCAGGGAACTGCTCGGCGTAGGCGCGTTGTTCAACCAGATCATGCGGCAGCTCCTGGTACATGTAATCGAACATGGCCGTGACCGGCTGCGGATCGTTCTGAACCGTGTCGATGTACTCGTCGGCAGCCTGCTGGACGAATTGTGTGCATTCGTTGACCAGCTCCTGTTCACGCTGCTCATCCCATGCGCCCTGATCGATCAGGTAGCGTCGCAGACGCTTCAGCGGTTCTTTTTCCGCGGCCTGGTCGACTTCTTCCTGGGGGCGATATCGGCGTGCGTCATCTGCCGTGGTGTGGTCGCTGAGACGATAGGTCAGCATTTCGATGACGAATGCGCCTTTGCCAGCACGGGCGGCGGAGATCGCTTTCTCCATCGCCCACAGGCAGGCAATCAGGTCGTTGCCGTCAACCTGAATGCTGGGCAGGCCGCCGGCGATACCCTTCTGTGCCAGTGTCGAGGCAGTGTTCTGCTTGGAACGCGGCACCGAGATGGCCCATTGATTGTTGACGATGACCAGCACCAGCGGCAGTTTCCAAGCGCTGGCGGCATTGATGGCCTCGAGGAAGTCGCCTTTCGACGATCCGCCGTCGCCGACAATGGATACGGCTACCCGCTCCTCGTTCTTGAGCTTGTAGGCCATCGCTGCCCCGGCTGCGTGCAGGCATTGGGTCGCAATGGGAACGCACCAGGCGAAGTCATGGCGCGGGCTGGAGAAGTCGTTGCCACGCTCGTCGCCACCCCAGTATAGGAGTACTTCCGACATCTTGACCCCGCGATAGAACTGCGCACCGTACTCACGATACATCGGTGCCAGGCAGTCTTCCTCGCGCATGGCAGCGCCGATGGCGACATGCGCGGCCTCATGCCCGAGGCTGGAAGCGTAGGTGCCGAGCTTGCCGGTTCGCTGCAGGGCAATGGCCTTCTTGTCGAATGCCCGGGTCAGGGTCATCAACCGATACAAATCGGTCAGCCGGTCGAAATCCCTGGCGACCGCCGGCACGTGCTGCTCGTCGAGCAACTTGCCGTCTTCGCCAAGGAACTGAAAGTGATCCACCTTGAAAGCGGCGACTGTCCGCGCCATGTCTCTACCTCGTCGGTTTGAATCCGTCTGGAATTTCGCGAGCCCTGCCATCTTGATTTCAATTCGGTGGCTTGGGGCAAGCCCGCTATTATACGCTGCATGACGGGGGAGGTTAAACTTCCGCCCTGATCAGATTGAGCTGTGGAGCCATGTCAACGACCGATAATCAGCGCGAGCTGGAATCCTCGATAACAACAGATCTTGCCGACCGGCTGGATTACTCCAGCTACCTTCGTCTCGACCGCATCCTGGATGCGCAAACCCTGCTATCCGACCCTCCGCACCACGATGAGTTGCTGTTCATCATTCAGCATCAGACCAGCGAGCTCTGGTTCAAGCTGGTGATCCACGAACTGCAGGCGGCCATTCGTCAGCTGATCGAAGATGACCCGGGGCCCTGCATGAAAATTCTGGCCAGGGTCAAGCTGGTGCAGCAGCAGCTATTCAATCAATGGGCCGTGCTGGAAACGCTGACCCCAAGTGAATACCGGGAGTTTCGTGACCGGCTGGGCGACTCCTCCGGTTTCCAGTCCTGGCAGTATCGGCTGGTCGAATTCCTGCTTGGCAACAAGAACCCGCAGATGCTGAAGCTGTTTGACCATGATGGACAGGCGCGCGACCGTCTGCAGCGCGCGCTGGAGTCTCCAAGCATTTACGATGAGTTTCTGCGCTACCTTCACCGTCGCGGCCACGCAGTGCCCGAAGCGCTGGTTGAACGCGACTGGTGCGTGGCGCATCGCCGCACCCCTGAGCTGGTGCCGGTCTTCGTCAATATTTATCGCAACACCGAGCGCTACTGGGATGAGTACGCCTTGTGCGAGCGATTGGTCGATGTGGAGGAGTCGTTTCAGTTATGGCGCTTTCGGCACCTTAAAACGGTCGAGCGTATCATCGGTTTCAAAAGGGGGACGGGCGGCTCAAGTGGTGTCGGCTTTCTGAAGCAGGCGCTGGAGCTGACTTTCTTTCCAGAATTGCTGGATGTGCGCACGGAGCTCTGAAGGGCCAGCCTGAATCGCCACAGTGTAGACGCCCGGTCGACTGAAAGGGCTATCCCGATCATTTTTGGCGGTTTTTTGCAGTTCGCGGAAACCTACTTGTTGTGCCATAATCGAGCGTCCAAACAACCAAAATGACGGGGATTTTCAATATGAGGCGACTACTGTTGTTCGCGGTCGGGCTTTGCGCCGCCGCCGCTCTGCAAGCGCAGGTATCGGTGCCGCGCCTGGGTTCGGATGTGACCGTATTCACCGATGCCAACGGCATTCCGACCATCGTCGGTGAAACCGAGGCTGATGTGACCTTCGTGCAGGGTTATCTGCATGCAGCCGATCGTTTCTTCCAGATGGATTTTCTGCGCCGGGCTGCCAGTGGCACGCTGGGCGAGCTGGTCGGCCAGCCGGCGCTGGCCAACGACATCCAGCTGCGAACGCTGGGCCTGCGCCGGGCCGCATGGGCAACCTATACCCGGCTTGGTCCCGTTGAAAAGGCCTGGCTGAAGGCGTATGCCGATGGCGTCAATCATTTCCTGGCGACCAACCCTCTGCCCCCGGAGTACGGCGCAGCACTCGAGCTGACCACGGCCGAGCCCTGGTCGCCGGTCGATTCGCTGGTCATCGGCAAGCTGCTGGCTTTCCAGCTGTCATTTGACCAAAGCCTGTCGGCGATTGGCAACACCGTTCGGATCGGCACCTACCAGGCGGTCGGTGATGCCGTCGGCTTTGATGGTACGGCCCTGTTCCTGCAGGATCTGAATCTGACTATTCCGGTCGATGGCCGGGTCAGCATTCCGGACTTTTTCGAGCGCATCGGCATCATCGTGCCGGGTGCCGAGGACAGCCAGGCCGAGCAGGTTGAGGTTGCCGCATTGGCCGGTGTTGACGGTGAGCGTCAGGCCGCGCTGGATGCCGACCGTTCCCTGGTCGACAACATGGCACGTTTTGACGACGTCACGGTAGAACTGGGGCGGCGTTATCTTGACCGCGTTGAAGGGCTGCCGATCCTGAACGAGGGTCTTGATCTGGGCTCGAACTGGTGGGCTGTTTCCGGCGAGCACACCGAGTCTGGCTTCCCCCTGTTTGCCAACGATCCGCACCTCGGGCTGACAGTGCCACCGATTTTTATGAACGAAAACCTGGTAATACGTGATGACAGCCTGACTGTCAGCGGTGTGGTGTTCCCCGGCGCGCCGGTTCATGCGCAAGCTTGCACTGACTTCTTCTGCTGGGGCTCTACCGTCAACCGGCTCGATGTTACCGACGTTTTTCAGGATCCGATTCTGGTCAACAACTTCGGTTTGCCCACGCATACCGTCCATCAAGGACAACCCGAACCCATCATTTATGCCTTCCAGACATATTTTCTGAATACTCCGGGCAACGGTGTCATGGACGATGTCAACCGGGCAAGCGTTGGCTATGACGCCGGTGGCATCACTTTCATCGTTCCCCGCCGCAACAATGGTCCGATTCTCGAGCTGATGGATGATACGGCACTGACGGTGCAGTACACGGGCTGGGGCGCTACCTTCGAATTGTCAGCATTTCGCAGCTGGGCGCGGTCTCGTAGTCTGGATGATTTCGTTGCGGGTTTGCCGGACTTTGCATTCGGTTCCCAGAACTTCCTGTACGCCGATATTGAAGGCAACATTGCCTATTTCATCGGCGGCGAAGTGCCGCTTAGAGCTGACTTGCAGAACGATCTGATGCCTGATGGCGGTCGCCCACCCTGGTTTATCCGCGATGGCAGTGGTGATCTCAATCACGAATGGCTGATCGCAGATGAGCCGCAGCCTGGGCAGGCAACACCTTATGCCTTGATCCCGCGCGAGGAAATGCCGCAGATCATCAATCCGCCCTGGGGCTACCTGGCCAACGCCAACAACGACCCGGTTGGAACTTCGCTGGATGGTAATCCCCTCAGCCAGCTGCGGCCCGGCGGCAACGGCATCTATTATTTGAATACCTTTTATTCCGACCTGCGTCAGGGCAGGGTTGATCGGGTCTTGCAGGATCTGGTTGCCCGAGGCGATGTCACCATTGACGACATGAAAGAGCTACAGGCCAACAATCAGCTGCTGGACGCTGAACTGCTGCTGCCTTTCCTTCTGCAAGCTTTTGGCAATGCCGTTGATGAGAGCGCTCACCCGGCGCTTGCCGCGATCGGCGCCGATGAGCGTATTCAGGAAGCCATGACTCGTCTCGCCGCTTGGGATTTCTCTACGCCAACCGGGCTTGAGGGTGGGTTCGATCCAGGCGGCGACCCGACCGGAAACAGCACGCCGACTGCTGAGCAGATCGCAGCCAGCGTGGCGGCCACGATCTACAGTGTCTGGCGCGGCGAAGTGATTGCCAACACCATCGACGCCACCCTGACGGCGGTCGGCCTGGGCGATGCACTGCCAGGGCAAAAAACAGCTTGGCGTGCGCTGGTCAATCAGCTCCGATTGTTCCCATTGACCCAAGGGCAGGCGGCATCGGGGTTGACCTACTTCAACGTGCCTGCATTACCGGACCTGGCGCCTGCCGACGCCCGCGACATCGTTCTCCTGGCTTCCTTGCAAAATACGCTGGATCGATTGGCATCGGATGATTTTGCAGCCGCATTTGCCAATTCGACTGATCAGAACGACTACCGTTGGGGCAAATTGCACCGCGTGGAGTTCGACCATCCGCTCGATACGGCACCGTTCAACGTGCCACCGGCCGGTGGTTTCACGCCGGCCGTTGATGGACTGCCTGGCGTTGCCAGAGCCGGCGGTTTCGAAGCCGTCGATGCGTCTAGCCACAGTTCCCGGGCCCGCAACGTCAACAGCTTCATGTTCGGCAGCGGTGCGGCCCGCCGCAACGTTGCCGAGTTGACTCCGGATGGCCCGCAGGCCGAGGAAATCATTCCTGGGGGTCGCAGCGGGATTTTCCTCAGCCCCCTCTACACCAACCAGCTTCGCGGCTGGCTGGTCAATGATTATTTGCCGCTGAATATCGGTGAGGACGCTGCAGAGGGAAGCGCTGCGCAGGTAGTGACCTTCTCGCCGCAGTAAACACCGCGGGGTTTTTTCTGATAAACCGCACCTCTCGGCCGGGGGGTGCGGTTTTTGGGTATTAGTGGAAGTCTCGGGTGCGCTGACGCTGCCCTGATTTCTCGACGGCATGACTTGAAAGCAGCTCGCCTGGTAGCCATTGAACTAGATTGAACGCCATCGGACAATGTCATGATCAATCTTCTCGAGCGCTTCGCACTCGCCCATACCCAGGTCACTCGTCTGAACGCCGATCTGACCGAGATCGTGCCCCCGGATCAGAAATTCAGCGCAAAGGTTGAGCTGAAATTGACCCCCAGGGAAATGCCGACCGATCAGGGGGTGCACCAGTTTCAGGTAACCGCGCGCATGCTGTGCCGGGGCAGCCGCGAGGCTGATTCTCCGGACAAGTCCCTGTTTACCATCGAGCTGGTCATGCAGGCGGTCTACCGACAGTTCGCGGGAGAAACGCTCTCCTTTGAAAGCTTTTCTCAGAACCATGGTTCGCTCACGCGCCAGCTTTATCCATTGATGCACCACCAGCTGCAGCCGGTGTTCAAACAGTTTGGGCTTGATCAGGTGCGCCTGCCTTACGACCTCTTCAACCAATCTAAGGAACAGGCTCCTCAACGCCAGGTTCATTGACCAGAGCGTCGCGTGCTGAGAGAATCAACGCTGCCTCTGCGAATGCCATAGGATCCGCTCTTGTCTACCGCTCGACGTGAACCGATCTCCAAGGTCGATACCGCCTGGTTGCGTATGGAGCAGCCGACCAACCTGATGATGATCACCGGGGTGATCGTGCTCTCCGAGCCGGTCGATTTCCAGCACTTCAAGGACATTATCAGCAACCGTTTTCTGGCTTTTCCTCGCTTTCGTCAAAAAGCGGTTGACCACGTCCGGGGTTGCTGGTGGGAAGAAGATGAAAACTTCGAAATCAGTTCCCACGTCCGCCGCATTGCCCTGCCTGGAAAGGCCGGCAAGGCCGAGCTGGAAGAGTTCGTATCTGAACTGGCATCCACCCCGCTAGACAAGACCAAGCCCCTGTGGCAGTTCCACCTGGTCGAGAACTACAAGGACGGGCCTGCGGTGGTTTCCCGCATCCATCATTGCTATGCCGACGGCATTGCGCTGGTTCAAGTGCTGCTGTCGTTGACAGAGCGCAGTGTTGAGGCCTCAGAGCGCCTGGTTTCACAGGAACGCTGGAAGGAGCGACGAGCGGCCGAGTCCAACATATTTCGCCGCCTGATGGCGCCGGCGAAAGAGGGCCTGGACGCCGTTCAGCATGTCAGCCAGAAGGTCCTCGAAGAAGCTTTGCACCTGGTTCGCGAACCGCATCTGGCCCAGGACTATGCCGTTGGTGCTGGACAGATCATGACCGAACTGGCCACAGCGCTGCTTTTGGAAGATGATCCGCCGTCACGTTTCAAGGGGCAGGTCGGTGTGCGCAAGAAGGTGGCGTTGGCCAAGCCCATCGCGCTGGAGGAGGTCAAGGCTGTCGGCAAGGCACTGGGCTGTACCGTCAATGATGTCCTGATTGCGGTCATGACAGGTGCCTTGCACCGCTACCTGGTCGAGAGCGGTGATGACCCTTCCGAGCTGACGATGCGAGCGACCGTGCCGGTGAATTTGAGGCCGTTGGAGCATGCCCGGGATCTTGGTAATCACTTCGGACTGGTTTTTCTGGAT
>SKQI01000050.1 GCA_007119095.1 Wenzhouxiangella sp.
ATGATCTGGGTCGCCGCCCTGCTGGCCAGCCTGCTTGCGCTGGAAAACCTGTTTCGCCCTGACTTTGAAGACGGCACCCTGGAACAATGGTGGCTGGGCCATTTGCCGGTCACCGGCCTCGTTCTCACCCGCCTGTTTTCGCACTGGCTGATCACCGGCCTGCCGGTGATATTATTTGCCCCGCTGGCCGCTCAGATGCTCTATTTGCCGAACGAAGCGCTGGGCGTGCTGATGATCAGCCTGCTGATCGGCACCCCCATTCTTTCGCTGATCGGCGGGCTGGCTGCTGCCCTCACCCTGGGCACGAACCGGGGCAGCGTTTTGTTGTCCATCCTGGTGTTTCCGCTCGTGGTACCCATACTGATCTTTGCGACCGGTGCTGTATCAGCAGCCGCTGACGGCTTTTCGCCGCGCGCCAACCTGGGATTGTTGGCCGCACTGCTGGTGCTCGCTTTAACCCTGGTACCACTGGCGGTAACTGCTGCCTTGAGACTGAATATCGAATGATCTGGAAAACCCTGAAGGTCGGCTTCCATCGCCTTGGCTCACCGCCATCGTTTTATCGTTTCAGCACTCTGGTCAGCCCGTGGCTGTGGGCCGGCTTCGCGCTGTGCACGGCGATCGGCGTGTACTATGCGCTGTACGTGGTGCCGCCCGATTATCAGCAAAGCGACAGTTTCCGCATTCTTTATGTCCACGTGCCGTCGGCCTGGCAGGCCATGGCTGGCTATGTGGTTATGTCGATCCTGGCTGCCATCGCCCTGGTCTGGCGAATCCGCATGACCGAGATCATGGCAATGATGTGTGCGCCCATCGGCGCCGCCTTTACCGCGATCTGCCTGGCGACGGGTTCGATCTGGGGCCGGCCGATGTGGGGAACCTGGTGGGAATGGGACGCACGACTGACCTCGATGCTGGTTCTTCTGTTCATCTACCTGGGCATCATGGGCCTCTACGCCGCCTTTGAAGATCGCCGCAAGGGTGCACGCGTAGCGTGCATCCTGGTGCTGGTCGGGCTGGTGAATATTCCGATCATCCACTTCTCGGTGGAATGGTGGACGACGCTCCACCAGGGCAAGACCATTCGCATCTTTGGTGAGTCCAGCATGCACTATTCAATGATGCCGCCGCTGATCTGGATGACGATCGCGGTCAAGCTGATGTTTGGTGCTGCCCTGCTCGACCGCTCACGCAATGAACTGTTGACCCAGGATCGGCGCAAGGGCTGGGTTCAGAAAAAACTGATTCAGGAAGAGTTAAAGTAACTGATGATTCCGGAACTCGAATACGCGATTTATGTCTGGAGTAGTTACGGCATTTTTGCCGTCGTGGTTGCCTGGCAAGTTCTTCAACCGCTGCTATATCGCCGTCGTCTGATGGCGGAACTGCGCGAAGAACAGGCATTACAGAGCGGAGAGTACGATGACCCCAACCCGTAAGAAGCGCCTGGCCGTTGTCGGCCTGCTGGTGCTGGGCGTGAGCACCGCCACAGCCATTGCCCTGGTCGCGCTGAACGACAATGTGCGATTCTCGATTGGTCCCAGTGAGATTGTCGCCGGCGACTATCCCGAAGGCCGGCAACTGCGACTGGGCGGGCTGGTAGCGGCGGGATCGGTATCGCGAGATCCGGCTTCCCTTGCCGTCACCTTTCAGGTAACCGACTGCATTCACGAGATTCCGGTGACCTTCAATGGCATCCTGCCGGATCTGTTTCGCGAAGGTCAAGGCGTGATTGCCCACGGTTCCCTTGCCCCGGATGGGGTTTTTCATGCCCATGAAGTGCTGGCACGCCACGACGAAACCTACATGCCGCCGGAAGTCGAGCGCGCCATGGCGCTGGCAGGCAGCGGGCTGGTGTGTGGCGAGCCGCTGGAAGACCACCTGGCAACGGTAAGAGGCGAGACGCGATGATCGCCGAATTTGGTCAGATTTCGCTGATTCTCGCCCTGGTCCTGGCCGTCTTGCTGGGCACCTTGCCGCTGTGGGGCGCCTATCGCCGCAACGATACGCTGATGAATCTGGCGCCGTCTCTGGTCGTCGGCCATTTCGTTTTCACCCTGGCGGCCTTCGTGTCCCTGGCGACCCTGTTCCTGCGCCATGACTTCACCGTCATCAACGTCGCCACCAATTCAAACCTGCTGCTGCCCTGGTACTATCGGATCAGCGCGACCTGGGGCAGCCACGAAGGTTCGCTGCTGCTCTGGATCCTGATGCTGGCCGGCTGGATGCTGGCGGTCGCCGTCTTCTCTCGCAAGGTGCTGCCCAAGGTCTTTCTGACCCGGGTGCTGTCAGTCATGGGCCTGATTTCGATCGGCTTCCTGCTGTTCACCATTCTGACCTCCAATCCGTTTGACCGCATCTTGCCGGGGCCGATAGATGGTCAGGATCTGAACCCGCTGCTGCAGGATCCGGGCATGATCTTCCACCCTCCCCTGCTGTACATGGGCTATGTCGGTTTCGCGGTAGCTTTCGGTTTTGCCATTGCCGGCCTGCTTGGTGGTCGCATCGAGCGTGACTGGGTGCGTTGGTCACGGCCCTGGACCCTGATGGCCTGGGCCTTCCTGACCGGTGGCATCACGCTGGGTTCCTGGTGGGCATACTACGAGCTTGGCTGGGGCGGCTGGTGGTTCTGGGATCCGGTCGAAAACGCCTCTTTCATTCCCTGGCTGCTGGGCACCGCCCTGATTCACTCCCAAGCGGTGACCGAAAAGCGCGGTGCCTTCCCCGCCTGGACGGTGTTGCTTGCCATCGCTGCCTTTTCCACCTCGCTGCTCGGCACTTTCCTGGTCCGATCCGGGGTACTGACCTCGGTGCACGCCTTCGCTACCGATCCGGAGCGCGGCGTGTTCATCCTCGGCTTCATGGCCGTCGTGACAGGCGCGGCGCTACTACTGTACGCACTGCGTGCTCCACGCATCATGACCGGCAAGGGCTTTGACTTTGTCAGTCGCGAGTCAGCCTTGCTGTTGAACAACGTCTTTTTCGCCGTCTCCGCCGGCATGGTGCTGCTCGGCACGCTCTATCCCCTGATCATCGACTTCATGGGATGGGGCCAGATTTCGGTTGGCCCGCCGTATTTCAGCGCCATGTTCATCCTGTTGATGACGCCGATCGTGATGCTGTTGCCGCTGGGGCCGTTCACTCGCTGGGGCCGCGACGAACTGAAACGCATCATGGCACCCCTGCTGATCAGCCTGATTGTGGCTATCGTGGCCGGCATGGCCATTGCCGCCTACCTGGGGGCGTTCAACCTGCGCGCCGTCACCGGCTGGATCGGCGGCATCTGGCTGATCATGGGCGCGCTGAGCTACTTCTGGCGCCAGAAACAGCAATCCCGCTTCATGCTGCCGCGTGGCCAGCTGGGCATGGTGATGGCCCATGCCGGGGTCGGTGTGTTTATCATCGGCGTGGGCATGGTCGAATCAATGACGTATGAACGCGACGTGCGCTTTGGAGCCGGCGACACCCTGGAAGTCGCCGGTTATCGATTCCACCTCGAGGAAATCGCATCCGTCAAAGGGCCAAACTGGATCGCCGACGAAGGTCGGTTCACGGTTTTCAGGGGTGATCGCGAGATCGCCCGGATGCAACCGCAAAAGCGCCTGTATCATCGCGGCCAACAGGTAATGACTCAGGTAGCACTGCGCCCCGGCTTCACCCACGACCTGTACATCGCCATGGGCGAACCCCTGCGAGATGGCACCGGCGACTGGAGTATCCGCGTTCACATCAAGCCTTTCGTGCGCTGGATCTGGGGCGGTGCCTTCCTGCTGGCGCTGGGTGGCCTTCTGGCCGCCAGTGACCGCCGTTACTGGCGGCAGCAACGGGCGGAGTCCCGCGAAGGGGCGATGGCTGAAGGAGCACAACCGGCATGATCCGGATGCTTGTCCCGCTCCTGGTCTTTGTTGGGTTGCTCGTGCTGCTTTTGATCAGCCTGCCAACGGCAGAACAGCGTCGTCAGGTCGCCTCGCCTTTAATTGGCCGGGAAGTGCCCAATTTCACCCTGCCCAGCCTGCATGAACCAGGCGTCCAGTACAGTACGACAGACCTGCGTGGCCAGCCCTTTCTTCTCAATGTCTGGGGCAGCTGGTGCTTTTCCTGCCGCGTCGAACACCCTTACATCACCCGATTGGGCGAGGAGGCAGGCATCCCGCTGGTTGGCTTCAACTGGCGTGACGAACGTGATGACGCGCTGACCTGGCTGAACCGCTTTGGCGATGCCTGGACTTTCCATATGGTCGACGAAGAAGGTCGCGCTGCCATTGATCTAGGCGTCTATGGTGCCCCCGAAACCTTCTTGATTGACCATCGCGGCGTTATCCGACACAAGCATATCGGGCCAGTTGACCAGGCCATATTCGACGATTTGATGCGTCGCATCAACGACCTGAGGCAGGAGGCTGGCGTATGACAGTCAGCGCACACCGAATGACGAAATCTCCACGCCAGCGCGTTGGGCTGATACTGCTTGCGCTTGTCGGCATGATGATGGTTGGCATCGGCATGGCTGCGGGCAACGTACAGACCGACGAGCGTGCCAGCCATCCAATCAATGAGCAAAGTAGCCAGGGCGGCACTGCCAGACCGGTTCAGCAGGGTCAGATGGGCGGAATGATTACCCCGATCGAACCGCTGCCGTTCAGGAGTTCGCTGGAAGAACGTCGCTTCCGCGCCCTGGTCAGTGAGCTGCGCTGCACCGTTTGTCAGAACGAGTCGCTCGCAGAGTCCACCGCTCCGCTTGCCCGTGATCTGCGCATGGAAGTGTTTGCCATGCTGCAGGATGGTCGGGCCGATATGGAGATCCGGCAGTTCATGGTCGAGCGTTACGGCGACTTTGTTCTCTATCGTCCACCCTTGGCAGGTCACACCCTGCTGCTGTGGTTCGGCCCTATCCTGTTGCTTATCGGCAGCCTGATCGGTGCTTTCTTTGTCATCAAGAATAGGCGTCAGGCCCTGAAATGACCCTTACTTTTTTCGCTGTCGCGGCAGTCACTGTCGGCGTAGCCGTGCTTTTTACTGTCTTCCCCCTGCTCCGGAACGCCCAGCCGGAGCGCGACCGGCTACAAAACGAGCTGGATGCCCTGGACGAGCAGATTGACGATCTCGACCCTGCAGATTACGCGGAACGCCGCAAGGCCCTGAGGCTGGCGTTGAAACAGCCGCAGACTCGCGATGTTGGTTTCGGGCTGATTGCGGCACTGGTGCTGGCCGTTCCCTTGGCTACCGCACTGCTCTATACCAAGGTGGGTGAGCCCGAGGGCCTGACCCCCGATCAAGCACCGGTAGCAGAGCTCAGGGCCGAGCTCATCCGGATCGCCAACCGTCTCGAGCGAGATCCTGACGATTTCGATCAGTGGGCGCGACTGGGCATGGCCTACAAGGCGATTGAAGAATTCTCATCGGCGGCCCATGCGCTGCGCCGAGCCCTGTATATCGACGAACAGAACACCTTCATCATGGTGGAGCTGGCCGAAACCCTGATGTTTGCCTCCCAGTCCACTCGCATACCCGCCGAATCGATCAGCCTGTTGACCCGGGCGGTCGACATCGAGCCGCAGAATCAGAAAGCACTTTGGCTGCTGGGTATCAGCGCGTTCCAGGAAAGCGACTACGAGCAAGCGCTGTCCTGGTGGCAAGTCCTGGACAGCCAGTTGTCCCCGGGTTCCGTCCGCGATTCAGTGCGCGAACAAATTCGTCAGACCCGCAGCCGACTAGGCAACGACCAAGCGGCAGGCTCCGAACCTCCCCCGAACCTCCGACACGGAACCGCGTCTGCCGAACCGTCTGCTGCAGCATTTCTTGTCGAGCTTGCTCTGGACCCGTCATTCGAGGCAGATCTCGGCGGTCAGGAATCGGTATTCCTGATTGCACGTGCCGCAGAGGGCCCCAGCGCACCGCTGGCAGTGCAACGAATACAGGTCCGTGATCTGCCCACGACCCTGGCACTGAGCGACTCGGATGCCATGGTAGACGGGCTCAACCTGTCCAGCTTCACCGATATCA